>JABGRF010000138.1:6313-14997 GCA_018648405.1 Candidatus Scalindua sp. | reverse complement strand
TAGTCTGTGTCGCTTTTTTCATTACTTCCAGAGTGCTCCTTGAATGTGTAACGTTCTGAGAGTATGCGCACAAGCTCAATCCCTTTGGAGATTTCACTACCAGGTTATTCCACTCAGCCTCAGGCAAAGGGCAAAAAATGCTCGGATTTTCCATTAACAGATCCATTCGTTTTCGATATTGATTTACTACCGTTTCCACCAAGTCGTCTTCATAGTACTGCGCTTCAATCCTGAACATATCGACATCTGTCATTAAAAATGAATTCAGATATGGCAGTACACACAAATCTGAAGCAAACATTATATGATTCCTGCAATACTGGTCTACTTCTATCGTCCGGACCTCTCCCTTTTCATCCTTAAGTGCATAGTTAATATAACGACAGGGTAATCTGCATCCACTTTTTGCATTTGTCTTGGTAACCAGCATTGCCGGCAGGCAATGCTCCAGTAACATACTGGGCAGAGAACCATGAACTATACTCTCTACCGGGAGGGTAGAGTCTCTTGCAAGTTTATTAAGATCATTGAATGACGACTCAATAGAAGACGTTATTCTTTTCACTCCTAATTTTTCAAGCATTTCAATAGAACCTGTATTCAAGATATTAAATGAAAAGTCAGCGAACATGTCCAGATCAAATTGTTTTGCACAATGTATCGCCCCTAGATTATGTACAAGTATACCATCTACCCCAACTCTCGACCCTATATCAAAAAGCCATTCAATCTCTGATAATTCACGGGAAGTGCATATACGCGGTGTACCATATGCAATCTTTCTGCCCATGTCATGAGCCATATCAACAGCATCCTGCAAATCCTCTTTCGTCCACCCTTCTCCTCTAACTGGTGACACCTCGGCCCCTAAATACACGTAATCAGCACCGGCACTCAATGCTTTTTTTACCGCACTCATAGTTGCAACCTTTACGGCAAGTGACTTTTTGTTTTTTGGAATACTATTATCTATCTCAAATGGATTTTCATTCAGGTCTTCGTGAGACAGATTCTTTTCCACTGCTCCACGGCTTAGAAACAGAGGCTCTTTATTGCCGGTATAATCAAACACGCTTGATGTTGCGTGAGAAAACGCCAAGGAGGTAGTAAAATCTCTTACTCTATCTTTATACATTTCTTCAAAATCTTCTATCTTGTGCCAATAAGTAAATGGTGAACGGAGATAATCATCAATAGCTTTACGATATAATTTGATAATAGATCTGAGAAAATCTTCGTGCCGCATTCGGCCCTCTATCTTAAATGAGCTTACCCCAGCCTGAATCAATTCAGGTATATGTTGGAACATGCACATATCCTTCATGGCAAGTAGATAGCCATCTGGCAAGTCTCCAATCTCTTCTCCGGATTTGCTTTCTACTATACTATACTTCCATCTACATGGTTTCATACATTCGCCACGATTCGCACTTTTGCCAAATATCACTCCACTGGAATGACACTGCCCACTCTGACTGACACACATATCGCCATGAACAAAATATTCTGTTTCAATATCAGCCTTTTCGCCTATCTCCTTAACCTGATAAAGGGCAATATCACGAGAAGTAATGATCCTTGATACCCCTAGCTCTTTCAATTCGGTCGCCATCTCTACACTATGCACATTCATCATTGTACTGGCATGCATCGGTATATCGAGTTTCATATCGTTGACAAGGTTAATAGCACCAAGATCATGTACTATTATTGCATCTACTTTAATATCCTGAAGGTATTTCAGGTAATCATATAGTCCGCTCATTTCAGCATCGCTGATCAGATTGTTTACTGTCACATAAATCTTTACATTCCGCTCATGCGCGTATTCAACTGCCTGTGCTAACTGTTCGTCCGTAAAATTGAAATCAGAACGATGCATACGCATATTAAACCGCTTACCCGCGATGTATACAGCATCAGCTCCCGCATCTATTACGGCCACTAATACATCCCATTTACCGGCTGGAGCAAGTAATTCAACTTTTGTCTGTGATAATTTCATATTAATACCTTTCAGAATGAGTTAAAAGTGCCTAAAGTCTGAAGTGAGCTAAAGTTAATGTTTGTGCCTTTGGCACAATTTGTTTTAATAAGACAATACACGCTAAAAGTGCTTCCAAAACTTCGGCACTTCAAACTTTAGTTCACGTTAGACACCTATTTACATCTTAATACAATCCCGTTTTAACCACTTGTTTACTATTCTCTAAAAGTGATGGGTTCCTTACTCCGTCCTGAGTAATTCCGTACTCTATCGCAGTAGAAGTTGGAGGTATTCGAACCGCCCTGTCACGTTCAAACATGTTTGGAATAAAAAAACTTTCATCCAACCTATGAAACACTACCTGACCCTCTTCCTCATAGTTAACAACCTTTGACAAACGTTCACTACTCGGCACATTACCATTATCCGTTTCAACCACCTGCACTATCATCCTGGGACCAAGCGGAAAGTAATCAAGATCATAGGCAGGTGACGCTTCTATTTCGAGACATAGGCCAAAAAGTGTATTACCATATCCTGAAATGTGAACCGCATTCGGAAAGTTTTCCTCTTTGAAGCGTTTCAATGCTTCTTTTCCAATTGAAATACCACCGTAATGTACACCTTTTATTGCCATTCGTTTTTGATCACTCATACGCAATGCTAATGCCGCGAGAACCGGAGGAGTTGTGTACAGGACGTCTATTTCCTGTGTCTCTATAATATCCATTGCCTGATCCAGTACGTGTTCAAGATAACGTTTACTTCCGATTGACTCAGGCTGCATCTTTTTTGCCCATCGTGGATCAAAATCTATAGAAAACGGATCCATGCTTCCCATTTTATTCGCGACCGGCCCCACCGCCTTACCAATGATATGTGGGCCGCTAGGCCCAATCCATATCCAATTTCCTCCAGTAGGAAAGTCACGCTTTCCGGCAATAAAAGCAAACCAATCAACGAAGATCGCATTGAATTCCTCTTTGCGATAAGCAGTTACCTTTGGCCTGCCAGTAGTACCTGCTGTTTCACCTAATATAAAATCACTTTTTTGGTCTAAAAACAGCTTTGGAATGAAGTGCTCAATGGGATATCTCCGTAGATCATCTTCACACATCGGCCCGAGAATCTTTAAATCATCAAAGACTTTTATCTCTTCCTTCGCATCAATCCCCAACTCTTTCTCCTTATTAAGCCAGTATTGACTTCCATGGTCAGGATCAAAATGTCTGGATACAACTGACGGCAACCATTCATCAGGCGATAAGCCTAACCACTTTGAGTTCCGGGATTGAAATATATCAGTTTTATTTAAGGTTAACATTTTTCTAAAATCTTGGTTTAAATAACAAAATACATGATGGTAAAATAAGCAGAACAGCAAAAATTGCACTTACCATTGTTATACCGGTCAACAATCCAAAATATTGAATGGCCTTAAAGTTCGAAAGACAAAAAATGAGAAATCCACATGTCGCAACAATTGTAGTAAAGATTAATGCCCTGCCTACTCCGGAGAGTGTACGCTGTATTGCAAGGTAATGGTCCCTGTCTTTTTTAAATTCTTCTTTGAAACGGTATAGAAAATGGATTGTATCATCAACCGATATCCCTATCGCAACACTCGCAATCATTATTGTCGCAACATCCAGATTTATTCCCACATATCCCATAACGCCAAGGGTGATAGCAATGGGAATCAAGTTGGGTATCATACTCATCATGCCAATCCTTGCTGATTTCAACAGCAGTGCAATGCATATGAAGATTAAGATAAATGCGAGTGTAAATGTCTTTATCTGACTCTCAATCAAATATCCCTGCATATCCATAATAAGTGACATGATACCCGTAATTGTGCAACCAACACTTAGTGGAAAATTTACCTTAATAAATCTTTCGATATCATTTACTATTGCCTGGTATCTGGAGGAGCCAACGTTTTTCATTCTTACAGAAACACGTCCTTCATTATAATCTTCTGTATAAAGGCTTTTGACTATACTGTCTCCGTGCAGTGTGGCCAGCTTTACATAATCAATTGCCTTCTCCTTTGTTATCACCTGACTATCGGGATTATCTTTATTAAGTAACTTGTTAAGATATTTCACATAATCCGCTACAGAAACACTCTTGGTCACCTCAGGTATTCCCTTTAAATAGTCCTGTACTTTTTCTATCTTCGCAAGAATATCAGGCTGAAATACGCCACCCATATTACCGGCATCAACAACTATATCCATGGGAATAAGTCCCATCAATTTCTGCTCAATATGTTCCGTTGATCTTGTTATCTCACTGCTCTCAGGAAACGACTCGAATATGCTGGATTCAGCTTTAATTTTTGTGATTCCATAAATTGCAATACCAACAAACACCAAACTCAAAACAAAGATATATATCGTATTATTCCTAACAAATTTTCCAATAAGACCGTAGATACCCCTAAATTCAGCATTGCTTGATTCACGGTTCTTTTGCTCATTCATGAAGGGCCTACTCATCCATCCCGGAAAAAGAGAAAGCAAGGCTGGAACGAGAGTTATACAGACAAAGAATGACATCATTATTCCTGCAGCCATAAATATTCCGGTAGTTTTTACCGGTGTTACATCACTGGCTATCAGTGAAAGGAAGCCAATTGAAGTAGTAATACACATCAGAAAACAGGGCACACATATATGTTTGACTGTTTTCAGTATACTTTCTCGTCTATCCCCCGAGAGCTTAACTTCCAAATAAAACCTGTTAAGTATATGCACTGTAGTCGCCAATGATATTATAAAGATCAGAGGTATAAGCATCCCCGATACCATATTCATCTTATTACCAAAAAGAACAAACAAACCAACTGTCCACATAATATTAATGCTGATTGTTATAGCTGGAATTAATACACCGGAAATATTTTTAAAAAGTATTACCAGTATAACGAGCGCCACTGCAAACATTACCGGAGTGAAAGTTTTCATGTCCTTTTGCGACATTCGATCCAGTTCTGTATTTACGATTGACGGCCCTGCCAGAAAGAAGTTCTTTTGCGGATCATTTACCACGCTCTTTCCTGATTTTAATAGAAGCAAAGGCGGTTCATTACTATATTCCGTGTCTACTGAACTGAGTATCTCCCTGGTTTCATTCACCAGCTCCTTCCTCATTTCCGGTGATACTTTTTTTACAGTAGCAATAATTGCAGTTGTTTCACCGTCAGTGGATATAACATTGTTAACGTACATCGGATCGTCTAAAATCTTCTCTTTAAAAACATCAAGGACTGGCTTTGCCCTGTTTCTTTTTAAGACCTCTTTAAAATATGGGGAGGACAACTTATCCCTATAAACACTTGCTAAAGATATTACGCTCCTTACCCCCTTAACTAATTCTAACCTCGTTGCTATATCATTTATTAACTTAAGCTTTTTACCGGTAAAAATATCATCACCACCCATTGCAATTATAAGAAACTCATCATCCCCAAACTTGTCAATAAAGTTGTAATAATAATCAAGCTTAGGATCATTATGTTTCAACCATACTTCAATGGAATTATCAGTGTTCGATCTAACTGCATAATGCCCAAATAAACCGGTTAAAAGCGCTATCAGGACAAGAAACAAAAAACGATATTTGATTATTATGCTGGAAATCCACTCCATACTATAAATAATTAACAAGAACGTTCATCTTAAGGGCAATCATTATGTTACCTCCGATCTTGACCTTTCTCTTGAAAAAAGCTTTTTGCGGTGTAAACTCCCTTTTCAAAATGGACATAAATGTTTCACTATCCATTCGAAATGATGACTCTGGATGCAATATAGTTTCATTAGACGAAACGCATGTATCAGTACAATTTCTGACAACACGTTCTAACAGTCCGCGTTCCACTGCAATAGTCCAACTACCACCGTTGTCTCCATCTATGTCAAATCTGATAACAGTACAAAGGCTCTCAATCTTTGGAAGTGAACACAAGTTTACACGTGCAAAAATAAACTGTTCAAAATATTCTTCAGGGGTTATTTCATTTGTAATATCCGGCCGTTCTTTAAAGTTACCCGGTTTTATGTCAATAGTTTGGTAAATTGTATTATCGTTCATGAATATCTATATTTAGATTTTTTGCAATTCTGTACGGTTCTCTTCTCCCCAATTATGAGAAACAGCAAAATCTATTAATACAGCAACTAATTCCTTAGTCATGGCAGGACAAATAATATCAGTATCTTTCAGGATTTCCTGCGTACTACTATCATCAAATCGTAATTTACTAAATAGATACGAGTAATAAGTCTTTGTCTGGCGAAGGAACAGTTTCTCTACTGTGTTCAGACTTTGCTTTTCAAGTTCTCTATCAATCTTCACATGCATACCCTTGATTTCCAGGAGGGCCATTACCAAATCCCTTAATTCACAGAGTCGCGGTGGATTTGGATTTGTAATATGATAAATTCCCCCAATACTCTCTCTCTTGTTTAAAATAGCAACTATAGCATCGGCAACATAATCGATAGGGACGAGATTAATCAGGGCATCTGGATCACCGGGCACTCGGACGGTAGCGTTGTCTAAATCATCACTTTTATTCTTAATAAAAGAATTTTTTATATTGAATAACACTTTCACAAAAAGGTATAGGTTGTCAAATTTACATGTAGCCCCGGTTTTAGAATCTCCTACTATAATGCCCGGACGGTATATCGTATATGGAATATCATTATTCTTTGCATACTCAATCACAAGTTGCTCGGCAACGAATTTACTCCTTTCATACTCATTATTAAACAGAGGCTTGTTTACAATCTCTTTTTCATAAATTAAGCCACTCTGTTTACCGGCTACATATGCAGTGCTGATATAATGAAGCCTCTTTTGTTTACCGGTATTAGTAAACTGCAGCACATTTTCTGTCCCTTTAATGTTAACGACCACATGCTCATCGTCGCCCTGCATTTCGAAATGAGTTACTGCGGCACAGTGAAAGACGTCGTCGACTTCATTACACAGTTTACTGTATTCATGATCCTCTAACCCTAAACTACTAGTTGTAATGTCACCCTCGTATACTTCTACATTATTAATAAACAATTCATGAAGTGATTTGTCATTATTTAGTTGCTCGTCAACCACTCCGCATTCATCTTGTGAGTATTTTTCCAACTCATTTCCCAGTATCAGCTCCTTAATCAAACTATCCCGATAAGATGAGATTTGAAAAGAATCTGTATCTCTCCTTCTTACTAACAACCTGAGTTTACAACCGGAAACTAAAAGTCTCTGCGTAATAGCACCACCGAGAAAGCCTGTTGATCCAGTTACTAAAATAACTTTTTCTCTTTTCTCCATATTTAATTAATTCCTCTCGTTGCTAATACTTTAACAAATCATTTACAATTTGCTTTCACCAGGACAGCATCTTGGACCGCCTCAACTATTTCTTTATGACCGACCGGCTTTTGAAATAATCTAAATGACTCATGAATTATAGAAGAGACAGAAGATAGTGTTACATCATGATCTGTAACGATAATAACCGGAAGTTTGTAATCTATCGTTTTTAATACAGAGAAAATCTGCACACCGTTTAAATCCGCAGCCTGCATATTGAAAATTATAGCATCAAACCCTTCTCTGAGTACATGTTTTACCGCCTCACTTGGTCTGGACGCTTCTTGAACAACAAAGCCTTTTGACTCAAGCACATATTTTAAATTCCACCTAAACAACTTGTCTGGATCACAAATAAGGACTTTTTCCATTTTATATAATTTGAAGTAAAATTAGCATACAAAACGTTACTTATAAACTACATTTCTCAATCGTTTCATTTTAGTTTGAAGAATAGCACCGGTTTCTCTTTCCCAGCAAGAATATCTTCCGTGATTAGATATGTACCGCCCATAGAAGAATCCCATATCTTTTTTGATATGCCGTTATAAAATCCACCTAATGGGTATGCCACACCTCCCACTACACCACCAACGATAGCTATGTTCACCTTTATAGTTGTGTACACCAAACTCAACAGGCTACTATTCATTCCATTTTTAAAATGGCGCAAAGTACTCTCTTCTGCTGGTTCGCTCTTCTCAGCAGCAACCTCATTATCTTTAACTTTCCCATTTTCGCTCTCTGCAAAAACAGGATTTGCAAACAAAAGCATCATAGCGATACAAATTAATAATTTCTTCATCTCTATCTCCCTTCAAATATTATCGTTAAAAAGCGAAAGGCTTGATTTGCTGTTAACACACTTCAGGTTTTCGTATGACATACAGCTATCGCAATAGAAATGCCATGCGTGTAAAACGAGAAAATATCATGTATAACAAGATCATTTAAATATTTGTTCAATAGGAGCTTATAACAATTAACAATATTTGAACCTTATTATGTAATTGTCATTAGATGGAATGGACAATGTAATGTTTACATTGCATATAATGTAATTATTACATGCTTTTTGATGGAGGAAACGGACACGTAAAAAGGCATTTTTAGATAATAATATCTTAGATGGTTATCTGGAAACCGTTAGCAGTAAAGATTGTCGTAGCAGAGATTGCGAAGAATGTCTTTACTGTCATCAAGTGGCTGCAAAAGCATTTTGTATTGCTCCGGAATATAAAGACGAATGCCTTACTCTCTATCAGGAAATTTCTGATGCAATGCTTAACGGGGAGATGTGGAAAAAGCG
>JABGRF010000138.1:4772-6213 GCA_018648405.1 Candidatus Scalindua sp. | reverse complement strand
CTCTCTATCAGGAAATTTCTGATGCAATGCTTAACGGGGAGATGTGGAAAAAGCGGAAGGGAAGTGGAATCTGCAAAATAAGCCTCTTTATTATTTTACACTTCTCAGTCCGATGGTGGAGCCATATAGGAGGAAGATATTTTTCTTGATTTACCATACAGCATTTATCTGCAAAGCTCCACTAAGCAACATCGTGAGGATGATTTGATTATCATCTTACTACTTGTAAGACATCGACATCTTCAAGCCGATATGAAGATAATAGACTGCTCAGCGTCACCAACCTTCCTGTATAAGTAACGATATCTCCTACTTTTAATTTCATTACTGTTTTCTGTTTCGAATAGTCAAACTTTAGATTAACGTCTATACTACTACCTTTATGACTTATGCCAACTTTATTCCAGTTATATACGGCAAATCCTCTAAAACTGACTCTCCCTGTCCACTTGACATATTTCCCTTCAAATTTGCTCTTCCATAAAGTAGTCCTCTCTGTTTTATCGAGTTTACTTTCACTACCAAATAATTTATCAATTTCATTAAAAGAAACATTCATAAACTGTTTTAATGGTTCCTCAATAGTTTTTATTTGCTTACCACTCTTAATGATACGAAAACTCCCAGCATCTTTCCTATCAACAGATTTGTAAGCATTGCCATCTGTAATAGTGTTTTTACCATCTTTTTCATTTATACCATCTGCGTTTCCCTGTTTTACAACTTCCTTTGTTTTATTAGATATGGGCACCACTTTCATTTCGGAGTCACGGGCAGATAATGCGGAACTCTCCATCCTTCTCGCCCTCTGTACAACGCTTTTATCATATAACGCCTCAAATTCATTCTTATATTTTTCTACCACATCTGATTCATCAATAAAAATTGCATTCTCATAATTAAATTTTTCAGCATATTCTGTCCAGGTATATGATCCAGTCACAAGAAGCTTGTCATCAAAAATCGCAAAAGCATTATTCATTGAACCTCCAACATTACCCTTAAGAAATTGCAGATCGAACCCCTCTTCTTTTAAAAACCTCAATACCGGGTAGCTCTTAGCATCTTGTGTCTGATCTATAATAACCCTTACTTCTACACCGCGCTCTTTCGCCTGATATAATGCTTCTGCAATGTCACCTGATGTAAATGTAAAGGCTGTAACATCAATTGTACCTCTTGAAGAGGTGATATTTCGAATTATGGCATCCTTAATTGACCCTCTTGGAGAGAAAAGCACCTCAGTTCTTGCATATATTGTATCAGGAGCAAACAATACTGTAAGAATTCCTATACTCAGTGACATCAGCATAGTAAATAAACCAATTTTCTTAATAATTCCGAATCTATTCATAGCTTAACTAGTGAATTCCCTAGAAAACAGGATGCAATCCAACATATCATAGAACCAATAAAATATAATTTGTGGTTGAAATCTGAC
>JABGRF010000138.1:0-4672 GCA_018648405.1 Candidatus Scalindua sp. | reverse complement strand
TGCAATCCAACATATCATAGAACCAATAAAATATAATTTGTGGTTGAAATCTGACAGTTATTGATCAGTTCAAATTAGTGATTTTCTTAACGTTTAGCAAATTATATAATTTATCTAATGAGATTAAAAGAATCACTATAACAAAATAACCACCCTGAGCACAAGCACAAGCTTATTGACAGCCTGCCTTTAGATATACTTTGAAAATATCTAAAGGCTCTTTATAAGCTATTGCTTATAAAGACAATACCTCTAAGCATGCGACAAGGCTGTAAAACTACGAACTTGGCACAAATTTCGCTCTTTATCTGTTTTAGATATTAAATTCCGGATACAATACGATTAGCGAGATCAAAAGGGAGCGCGGCCTCTAGAATCTTTTTCCTGACGCCTTCTATATCATACTCAGCCTTTTCAAGGAAAACCTTTTTTGCTTCCGTATCGTAAATCATGTAAGAGGCCATGGGGATACCGTCCCTTGGCTGGCCAACTGAACCGGGATTAACATAGTATCGATAGTCTGATTCAATAGGAACATCAAAAGATTCCATTCTTTCAGATGATTCTCTTTCGGCCATCATAAGATTCTTATCAAATTTGTCTGTAGGGATAAAGACAGAAGCAGATACGTCTCTTTTGTGTTTTGTATATAGATAAGCTGCAGGCTTATGAGTATGACCGGCGAATGTTATATTTGAATGTAGTAAGTTGTAATTTAATAAGATTGAATTCATTACATACACGTAACCTTCTGGACGACTAGGTGTACTGTGAACTAATTCAATCTTAAATTCCGATAGATTCTCTGTAAGTGATAGTGAATTAAGAAAGAGAATGTTATCATCGCTGATTACTTTCTTTGTCCAATTGATAGATATGCCGGCAGATGAAGCCATCACGGTATTTAGATGTCCAATAACACGTTGATCATGATTGCCTGCAATGACAGTGGCTTTTTTACCTAAAGAAAAAATATAATTAATTATATTTTCCTTGTCAGCAGCATTAATATCAATACTTTGAATAGTTGATTGAATTTCTTCTTTCAAAGTAGGTTTACCGCTCTTTAAAAATTTAATGATAGTGCAACATTCATTTGGGTTTACGCCGTAGCCTACAATATCACCAAGCATTAAAATCTGGTCTATGTGTTCATTTCTCCCGTGAAGTTCTAAAAAAACTGCGGCCAGAGCCTCCAGGTTGCTGTGAATATCTGATATAATTAGAAATCGCATGCTCTTACATATTAATAAGATTTACAGATTAAGATTTATTGATCGTAATGCGACGCCAACACATTGATCTTGAAAAACAGCAAGAGTCTACATTACAGTATTGATCTTTTTTCGGAATTAAAAATGAGGTCTAACCTCTTAAATTCCTTTTACAATACGTTCCGCAAGATCAAATGGAAGTGTAGCCTTAAGGACTTTTTTCTTTACTACCTCTGTGTTATACGCTGACTTTTTGAGAGATGCTTTTTTTGCCACTGTATCGTAAATCATGTAAGATGCCTTTGGGGTACCGTCTCTTGGCTGGCCAACAGAACCTGCGTTTATGTAATAGCGTTGATCGGGCCTCAATAAAACATCGAATGTTTCCTGTCTCTCCATTGATTCTCTTTCAACCAACATAAGCCTGTTATCGAATTGGTCAGTTGGAATAAAGACAGAAGCAGAGATATTCCTTTTTTGTTTTGTATATAAATATGCAGACGGCTTGTGCGTGTGACCAGAAATAGTAATACTTGAATGGAGTATATCATAGTTCAATGTTGCCGCATTCTTTACATAACGATAACCTTGAGGGTAAACAGGGGTACTGTGAACTAACTCTATTCCAAATTTCCTTATCTTACTTTTATACAATAAGGAATCAAGAAATCTGGAATTATCCTTCTTTAGGACCTTGGTTGTCCATCTTGCAGCGTTTCCTGCTGATGCGGACATTATACTGCACAGCGATGGTTGACCGATGACCTCCCTGTCATGATTGCCTGCTACTACATTAGCTTTTTTGCTCATTGAAAATATAAAATCTATAATATTCTTCTTGTCTGCCTCGTCTAGATCTAATTCTTGTACGAACGTTTGAATCTCATTCTTCAAATACGTTTTACCGTTCTTCAAAAACCTTACGATAGAGCAGCATTCATTTGGGTTTGGACCGTATCCGACAATGTCGCCCGGTATCAATATTCTATCTATTTTCTCGTTATTATTATGAAGATCTGAAAAAACCGAGACCAGAGCTTCAAGGTTACTGTGAATGTCTGATATGATTAAGAATTTCATATTCTACCCTATAATAAAGATTCTAATGATTGTTTCAACTGATTAGCCGTACTTATTCTGTTAGCCGGATTTTCCTCCAGTGTTGCCACAAGAATTTCTTCCAGCTTTGGAGGGATTGATTTATTAAATTTGCTTGGAGGACATTTTTTTTCGTGCCATTTTTGTCCTGTCAGAATTTCATAAAATATTGCACCTGTAGAGTATATATCTGCCTTGCCGTCGATAGACAGAAAAAAGGAGATTGCTTCCAGTGGAACATTTTCAGGAGTACCTCTTAGTTGTTCAACCAGAGTGTGCTGTTCAGGTGAAGCATAGTCCATGCTAATCCCTTTTAATACACCTGACTTTTTTATTGCAAGTTCAAAATCTATCAAATAAACGGTACTTGTATCTGGATCTAACAACAAATGACCTGGCTTAATGTCGCAGTGAATAAAGTTTTTTGAATGTAAATAATCCAGCGGAACACAAGCGCTGATGAAGCATTTAACAACTTCATCTATCGGAGGAAAATATCCTGTCCTCGTCTTATAATGACCGAGAAGATCAGTACTGCTAGTATGATCAAGTACAATAAAGTGCTGTTTAAGAACTACCTTTGTATCCTTATACAATATCTCTTGACCAAAATCATAAGCCTTGGGAATTTGCATATGATCTAATTGTTTCAAGATATAGTATTCGTCCTCGAAGCTTAGATGAGGACAATACTTTATACCCATATTCTTAATTTCTAAAGTATCGTCTTCTTCTAATAGCGCATAATTTGACTTATGCATATCAGCGACTGTTTTGAATGATTCAAATTTGTAGTTTTTTATCGTATACATAACACTTAAACATTAAATTGAATAACTCATCTTTTTGTTAATACAATAATATTCTGTAAGATGCAAGATGTAAAAAAAAATTCATAAAAAAAATGCACAAAAAAATTAATAGTTTTGAAATTATTTAAACTATTCGAAATAATATTTCTCTTACATTGAAGGAGGCATCAAAGATGTTTCCTTGTTGGAAAGAATTTTAAAAAATTACCTCAATAAAAAAGTCTATTTGATATTTTTTGCCTTTTTACATTGATAGCAATCATTCAATCTAGACCGATAATATGGACTTTAAAAAAATGATATTTTTTATTAGCATAAGCTCATAACAAGCGTATAATAAACGCCTTATAGCTTATTTACTTTTTGCATTGTTACTTGTTTTATTTTATTTTATTTAAGGAGGGGAATAATGAGCTTGTTGTCTAAAAAGTCGGATAGTAGTTGGAAATGGCTGAACGCTGTATATTTTATAATAAGCGTGTCATGTCTGGTTTATTTTAGTTCTAAGATTTTGTTTGCCGGAGATCCTAGTGGTGAGGATACTTATTCCGACAGCATTGAAGGATTAAAATATTCAATTAATTTCACATGGACCCTTATTGCTGCATTCCTGGTATTTTCTATGCAATCAGGCTTTGCTCTACTAGGAGGATTCCTACAATCCAAAAATATGCTTGGCTATATGGCACATTGTGTCGTAGATGGTTTTGTGGGTGCACTTCTCTTCTGGATGTGTGGTTTTGCTGTTATGTTTGGTGGTTCAATGGCTGCGCCAGGCCTGGAGTCTGGTAATTGGTTTATGGGATTCAGCGGATTTTTTCTTGCCGGTAACAGTTATGACGTTCAGACGGTTATGCTCTGGCTCTTCCAGATGGTATTTTGTACGAAGGCAGTTACCATTATTGCAGGAGCTGTTGCTGAAAGAATGAAATTTGCACCATATGTAGTTTACAGTGTTTTTGTATGCGCCTTTATATATCCAGTATATGGACACTGGATGTGGGGTGGTGGCTGGTTAAGCACCTTACCGTACGGTGCAGGTTGTGTTGATTTTGCGGGATCTGGAGTGGTACATACTGTAGGCGGAATGCTCGCCCTGGCTGCTGCTTTTTTTCTTGGACCAAGGAAAAACAAATTCAACCCTGATGGATCAGCTAATGCTATACCTGGTCACAACCTAACACTGGTAGTTGTTGGAACCTTGCTTTTGGCGTTTGGATGGTTCGGTTTTAATGCCGGAAGTACACTTGGCGCAACCGACTTAAGAATTTCTGTTGTAGCTACTAATACATTCTTAGGTGCTGCCGGTGGTGCTGCGCTCGTAATTTTCGTATCGTGGATTGCTTTTGGATTTGTCGATCTCGGCATGGTATGTAACGGTGCACTTGGCGGATTAGTTGCTATAACTGGACCTTGCGCTTATGTACCTCCATGGGCTGCTGTAACAATCGGAATACTGGCTGGTGCAATTATGTGGGGTACTGTGATATTCGTTGAAACTCAATTAAAGATTGATGACCCTCTTGGTGCTGTTGCTGTACACGGTGC
>JABGRF010000174.1 GCA_018648405.1 Candidatus Scalindua sp. | reverse complement strand
TGAAGGGAGTGGTTTTTATTATGGCGACTGGAACAGTTAAGTGGTTTAACGATTCTAAAGGTTTTGGTTTTATTACACCGGAGAATGGTGACGATGTATTTGTTCACCATACCGCAATCCAGTCTGAAGGTTTTAAAAGCCTTTCAGAAGGAGATCAGGTAGAGTTTGATATTGAAGAAGGAGAAAAAGGTAGCAAGGCAGCAAACGTTGTCAAATTATAAGTATATTTTATAAATAGTACTCATACATTTTACTATATAGAATATAGGAAAAGTATAGAGTAGTTATAATAAGATGTAATTATGGTAATAGTGTCCTCAATATCCGTAAAAGGGTATTGGGGACTTTTTTTATGCGTGTTCATCAGCAAGTTGAAAGTAGTATTGCGGCTGGCAGCCAACCTGCCCGTATCTAACAATACATACGGGCAGGTAATCTGCTAACATAAGTTTCCTGAATCTTACTGCGGGCCTTTTCCGCTGAATACTTCCCTTATATTCTTTTCAAGCACACTCCTTTGTGTTTTACATTCCATTGATGATTTGTACTCTTCAAGCATGGCGTCAACAAGAAGATCGGCAATTTTATCTAATTTTGAACCCATTTTTTTCTCAAGATTAGCCTTGATCTTCTCCTTCAATAGTTCCTTTTTCGCGCAACGGGTAAGATCCATCATTTTACTAATCTTGTGTCCTCCGCCCTTGTCACATTTAGGTTTCTTGCTGTAGCCTTTGTCATCTGAGCATTTTCCGCCTTTATCTAACGGACACTCACTTGATTTGGCAGTTGAGGAACCATGCGCGTATACCTGCGCATCTATTCCTGTAAAATTAAGTACCATGCAAGAAATACCTACTACTGCAACAAACATAACCAATGACTTACATTTTCCTACCATTTTTCAACTCCATCTAAAATTATTAAAAAAATAATACTCTAATTACTGTAACATAATTTTCTGTAAAAAGGTTCATATCTGTGAGAAACTTTTCTAATAGTAAATAAACAGAAAGTACAAGCAAGCAGTGGAATGTATGATAAACAGGCTTTTGACGGTCAGTCTGGTGGTTTTTTTGGCGAGAGAGTCTGAAGGAGATAAGCTTCTTTAAGCTCAGATGTTTGTAATCTCTACAATCTATCAATCTGCTTTCAAAAGGACTTTATTTCCTATTCATCATCATTGGGTAGTTCTAGCATCTTAATAGCAGGTAATGAAGACCCCGCTATCTCTTGAAGATCACCGTGCATGCCCGCAGCATTGGAGATTACTCTTTCCATCTGTTTTTCCCGTTTGGCCCATATTTTCAGCATTGCACGCCTTTCTGCTTCCAGATCCATCTTCATTGCAGTAAAAGATTCTACAATTGCTTCCACTCGATTTCTAAACTCTTGCCCGGTTAGATAATTGTAAGCTAGTTCCATTTTTTCTTTTTTGCCTACTTGCGTTACCCTCTCTCTTGCAACCTGAATCAATACAACTCTCAAAGCTAATGCAAGGCTCACAGCAGAGAGTATGTCTGTTACCCATACACCGGATATCAATCTAAAGTGCTGAAGGCCCTTTGGCAATGATTCAGATGCCAGGATAGCCAAATCGGCTTTTGCATCACGCTGGTCATCTTTTAGTTTTTGGATCCAGGATTCACTCCAATTTTTTGTTCGTTTTGTTTCCCATAAGATTTTTCCGCAGATGCGTCCTGACTGTGTCTTTACTGTTTGTATAATATCACCACCTTTTACTCCCTTGGCAACAGGTTCGATAACATCAAAGGGGAATTCCTCTTTCAATGATTCTTCCAGCTCCAGTTCCAGCACCTCACCCTGCATTTGCTGGGAGCCCTGTTCGGCCTTTCTCTTGAGCTCATCTATTTGCCTTTTCATATCGTCAAGTTGTTTATCTTTTTCCGCATCTTTCAGCCGATGCGTTTCTTCAAATTCTTTAGAAGTTTTTTGAATTATTTTCTGACGCTCAGCATCAATTTTACGACTAAGTTCTAACTCTAATTTCTCTTCCTTCTCAACAAGTTCACGCTGCCTCTTGCGAAGTTCAATCTCCTGTTTCTGGGCTTCCTTTAAGTTTTTGGTTTTTTCTTCCAGTTGCTCATTCAAATCTGATATCTTAATGTTTAATGATTCCTGGACCTCTTTCTTTGCCTTCTCTTCAATAGACTTCTTAGTCTTTTCGATCTTGTTTTCGTATTGCTGCTTCAGCCGTATTTCAATATCATGTGAGATGGCTTCTGATAACTCAATTACTTCGCCGCATTCCGGGCACTTAATAGTCTCTTTAGTCACAAAAACTCCTCAACTTGGAGAACCAAGTTTTTTAAAAAGATTGCTATTACTTCTTAAACTGTTGCCAACCTATTGCTTCTGGAAATCACGGGTATACATTATCAACTTAAACACACAGTGTAAACACGAATTGTACTGTCATGGCATCGCATTGTATGAGCATGGTTAATAAGAGTCAGGCCTTGAAAAAGATTGCCTAAGTGCAAGCCTGTGCAGTGTCTAGGTATAATTTCTTATGGCAGTTTAAGCTATTCTTATCAAATTATTACTGGTCATTTCTACAGGTTTTTCTATGCCTAACAGATGTAAGATCGTAGGTGCGATGTCTGAGAGCGTGCCTCTTTCAATTAATTCTATGTTATTATAGTCCTCGGCAACATAGATGAATTCTACCGGGTTCTTTGTGTGAGATGTTTTTGGTATGCCTGTTTTGTAGTCTATCATTTCATCTGCGTTTCCGTGGTCTGCTGTTATGAGGGCTATTTTGTTTTCTGACAAAATCGCTTCAACAAGGGTTCCAACGCATTCGTCTACAACCTCTACTGCTCTCATTGCTGCCTCATAGATGCCTGTATGACCGACCATGTCACAATTTGCCAGATTGATGATCATAAGACTGAATTCACTTGAACAGATTCTTTTTACAGCCTCTTCTGTTACATCATACGCGTTCATTTCCGGGTGGTCCGCAAATGTGGCAGGATCAAAAGTCCCCTTGATCTCTATATGCTCTTCACCAGGAAAAGGTTCAGTCCGTTTTCCGTTAACAAAAGATGTTACATGACTGTATTTCTGTGTCTCTGAGATACGAATTTGCTTCAGGTCTTTCTGGCTTAGGATTTGGCTGAGCAGATTGTCCATGTCTCCACCGTCATCCATAGGTTCCAGAATGTTAAAGGGAAAGGTATCGTAATATCTGGTTAGTCCACAATAAACGATATCAAACTTCTTCCATCGTTCGCCCGGGTAATTGTCTTCAACAAATGCTTTTGTTAATTGAATTGCTCTATCCTGTCTATAGTTGAAGTGTATGACGGAATCTCCATCCTTAAGTCCTTCATAGCCTCCGATTATCAGGGGCGGAATATACTCATCAAACATATCCTTGCCATTTGGAGTTTTTGTTTTGTATACTTCCTGTATTGAATCTTCCAGATGTTCTCCACTTTCTATCTTTTTCCCTTCTCCTTTTGTAATCGCATCGTATGCCGTTGTTGTGAGCTGCCATTCTTTGCCACGGTCCATTGCATAGTATCTACCCATAAAAGTAGCAATTTCGCCTATACCATACTCTTCTATTTTCTCTTTCAGAGTGCGGATATAGTTTACGGTACTTTTCGGAGCGGAATCTCTCCCGTCCGCAAAGAAATGAATATATAGCTTTTTGACACCTTGCTCCTTCGCGTGTTTCATAATTGCGAAAAGATGATCCTGGTGTGCGTGCACACCTTCATCCTGTACGAGGCCCATTAGATGGAGTGATGATCTCTTTTTCAGGACGTTGTTAATGGCTGTCCGGAAGATGTGGCTCTTAAAGAAAGAACCATCTTGAATGTTGTTTGTTATTTTGGTTATTTCCTGTTCTACGATTCTACCTGCACCAATATTAAGGTGGCCCACTTCAGAAGAGCCTTGATAACCTTCCGGTAAGCCTACTGATGTACCGGATGCGTCCAGTATGGTGTTTGGGTATTTCTTCAGAAGAGAATCTGTATTTGGCGTATGGGCATTTATTACCGCGTTATGATCTGGATTTGGGTTTATGCCCCAGCCGTCTCTGATTATAAGGACAATGGATTTTTGCATAATAAAGTAATATAAAGTTAAAAGTGTTTTAAAGGTTTTTTATTTATTAATCCTGATAGGTATAGCCAAATTTTACAGCGCGTGTATTTTCTTCAAGGAATCTTGATTGAAATTCTGATTCAAAATCCACTTTCTCTATTTTAATACCAATGATGCTGAGCAATCTTCCGAGTGCTATCATATTCACAAATACATGGCTATGAAATTGGTCCATCGCAATTTTAGCAAACGGCATTATGTCCGGGATAGGATGGAGGAGGTCGCTGTCATATGCGGTTGCTTCGACGATCAATTCTTTGGCATTAATCATCTCCTTTTTGTTTTTTGATAAGCAGACGCCTATGTCAGCTTTATCAAAAAATGGGGTCTCTATCTTCTCGTCAGAATAGATCAACTCGGCAGTTATTTCTCCACCGCGCACGGCTGCTCCATAAATAATATTAAGTGATACCTCTTTGCCCATTTTGGCGAGTATGTTGCCCAGTGTATGTGCCATGAGTTTTATGCCCTGTCCTGCTTCGCCGGTAAGTACTATTTTCTTTGCTACTTTTTTTAATGGTACCGGTGCCAGTGTTTTTTCCATTAAAATGATGCCGACGCCAAAGAACTGTTCGTCAATGAATGATTTCTCTTCAAAATCAAAATCTTGAAATAGTTTCTGCGCTCCTTTTGCTTCCGGATAAATAAAAACTCTGGCTTCGTGACAGGACTTTTTTATAAATACTTTAATCGTTTTATCTAAAAGTAGTTTTGCATATCCTTCTTTTCTGTGTTCCGCTTTAACACCTGACCAGTGAATATTGCCGATACCATCAGAAACCAGGGCAAACATGAAGCTGATAATTTCATCTCCCAACTTTCCTATCAGATATACGCTATCTTTATCATTCAGTTGTTTTTTGACTTTGCTAACGGGGTGGGTTGCTTTGTAATGTGAGCGTTCAACTTTAGAGCGGTCTGCATGTAATTCGTCAATTATTGATCTGAAAAGCTTAATGGTGTCCTTAACTTCGTGCTCTTCAAGTCTCTTTATTTCATATTTCATTTTATAATCCCAATTTCATTATGTTCTAATTTATTGGTGCTATTATTTATTTTATATGTTTCCTTGTATGACATCATCATTTCATATGAGTTTTTAAAACCACGCCTTCGGCCGTCATTGGTTATGCATTGACTCTTTATCTCAACAAATGAGAATCCTTTGTGTTGTAACGCCTCAAAAATACATTTCAATGCGTGGTTAAAATGAAATGTTGTAGAGCGGGCATAAAAACAGTTGTGTGCAGTAACCAGTGCCTGTACGTTAATAGGCGAGTCTTCGTTCCCTCGTGGTGTCGTTAATGTCTTAGAGGTTATTTCGGTAGTTGGAGAGCATTGGCCTCCTGTCATACCGTATATAGCATTTGAAATGCATATTACGGTTATGTCCGTGTTTCTTCTGGAGGCATGCAAGAGATGGTTTCCTCCTATTCCAAAGAGATCCCCGTCTCCACTGATAACCATTACATTCAATTGTTCATTGGCCAGTTTAATTCCCTCAGCTACGGGGAGTGCTCTTCCATGAGCCGTATGTACTGAATCAAGATCAAAGAAACCGGCGCTCCTTCCGGAACATCCAATACCGGATACCATAACGGTACCTTTCTGCTGGAAATTCATCTTTTCCATAGCCATGCAGGCGAGTTTTAGAATGATTCCGTTGCCGCACCCGGGGCACCACTGGTGTGGTAATCTTTCCTGCTTCAAAAAATTAAGATACGTAAGCTCTTTAGTCATTTTTTCCTTTTGATTCTTCTTAGTTTAGACGCAATTTCGTTCAGGTCTATTTTTCCACCCAGGATTGGGATAGACTTGATCTCGCGATGCAGTAATCTTTCTACCTCATTTGCATATTGTCCGGCGTTCATTTCCATCACGACAATTTCTTTATATTTTTTGGCTATTTCTTTGAGTTTTTCAACTATGGGGAAAATTCTTATGGGCCTATAAATTGAAAAATCATCTTTAAGGTCATATGCTGCTCTGGACAATGCACCAAAGGCTATTAGCAGGATATCTGAATTTTTATTTTCAATAAATTCATAATCATTATACTTCCTGGATACTTTTTTCTGTTTTGCCTCAAAACGTTTTATTAACTTTTTATGTACTTCAGGATCAGAAGTCATCGGTTTTGAGTTCTCATGAGTAAGGCCCGTAAAATGTCTATTGGATGTTCCTAGCGGAGCTAAGGTCCTTTTAGATACAGGATAATCTACCTCCTCAATAGTTTCGTAAAGGTGGCTGACATAACTGTCACTTAAAAGTATTACCGGGCTAAGCGATTCTTCAGCAGCATTGAAAGCATTAAAAGTGTACTCATAGAGCTCTGCTACCGAGTTTGGATAAAAGACTATTGGAAAATAATCTCCATGACTGCCATATTTGCATTGTAATATGTCGCCTTGCGCTGGAAAGGTCGGCATGCCTGTGCTGGGGCCTACACGTTGAACATTTACAATGACAAGCGGGATTTCCATCATGTGGGCGTGGCCAATACTTTCCTGCATAAGTGAAAACCCCGGACCTGATGTTGCCGTCATGGATTTTGCGCCTGCCAGAGATGAACCAATAATCGCATTGATAGAGGCGATTTCATCCTCCATCTGCAATACTTTTACCGTTTTTTGATTGACCAGTTCGTGCAAAATCTCTGATGCCGGCGTAATTGGATATCCAGCATAGAAATTTAAACCGGCTTTTACGGCAGCCAGGGCTATTGCCTGGTTGCCCTGTAGAAGTTTCTTTGTCATTGTTTAGTATCTATAATTAGTGCCATGTCAGGACAATATCTTTCACATTGTAGACATGCAATGCATTTACCAAACTCTTTGAGTTTGCTGTTTTCTATTTTGTAATTTTGTACAGGACATACACTAACGCATATACCGCATACTTTACATCGTTTGTGATTTATGTTAACAATTCCCTGTTTCTTCGCCATTGGTCAAGATAATATTAAAGTTTTTCTGGTAGACTTCATTTGAAAGCATGTCATGCAGGACAGGATCCACTTAGTATCTTCTGTACCGCTTCTCCTATATCAGCTGGACTATCTACAACGGTGACACCGGCATTTCGCAGGCAGGATACTTTTTCAGCAACAGTACCTTTGCCTCCGGCAATAATGGCTCCGGCATGGCCCATTCTTCTGCCTTTCGGAGCAGTTAACCCTGCAATAAAGCTTATTACGGGTTTAGTCACTTCCTGCTTTATAAATTCTGCAGCTTCTTCCTCTGCGCTACCACCGATTTCTCCAATCATTACTATTGCTTCAGTGCCGTTATCTTCCTGAAATAATTTCAGGGTGTCTATAAATGTTGTTCCAATGACCGGATCACCGCCAATTCCAATGCACGTTGATTGACCGACATCTCTTTGTGTTAATTGCCACACGGCTTCGTAGGTCAATGTGCCACTTCTTGACACAACACCTACTGGCCCGGGCATATGAATATAACCCGGCATAATCCCAATCTTTGATTCTCCCGGAGTGATGATTCCCGGGCAGTTGGGCCCAATAAGACGAGTTGTTTGAGTATTGAGATACGCTTTGACTTTCAACATGTCAATAGTAGGAATTCCTTCCGTTATACATATGATTAATTTAATGCCTGCTTCTGCCGCTTCTATTATTGCGTCAGCAGCGAATGGGGCAGGTACATAAATTATGGATGTATCACATTCAGTTTTTTCTATAGCCTCCTTCATGGAATCAAAAACCGGAATATCGAAAACATGAGTTCCTCCTTTTCCGGGGGTAACACCCGCCAGGATTTTTGTACCGTATTTCAGCATGTGTTCAGTGTGAAACTTTCCAGAATTTCCTGTGATTCCCTGGCAGATAACTTTAGTGTCTTTATTAATTAAGATACTCATTTTTTATTATTTACTGCTTTAATTATTTTTTCAGATGCGTCTTTCATACTATCGGCGAAAATTATGTTAAGTTTAGGGTCGTCTAATTTTTTTCTGGCGATTTCAACATTTGTGCCTTCCAGCCTGACTACGAGTGGTACTTTAATATCAACCTTCTTTATGGCATGGATAATCCCTTCGGCGACTATATCGCACTTCATTATACCTCCGAATATATTTACTAATACTCCTGCGACATGAGGATCAGTAAAGATAATTTCAAATGCGGTTGTGACTTTTTCGATCGGGGCATCACCACCCACATCAAGAAAATTTGCAGGCGTGCCGCCATAGAGTTTGATTATATCCATTGTGGCCATAGCCAGTCCGGCACCATTCACCAGGCAGCCTATATTGCCATCCAGCCCAATGTAGCTAAGTCCAGCTTCTGAGGCCATCTTTTCGGCTCTGCTGACGTCTGTAATCTCCTTTGTCTCCAAAAGTTCTTTTTGTCGGAAAATAGCGTTATCGTCAATATCCATTTTTATATCCAGGACTACTATCTCATTGTCAGGCGTCAAAACCAGTGGATTTATTTCAAGAAGAGAGCAGTCTTTTTCAATGAATATTTTGAACAGATTTTTGATCAAGCTGGATCCTTTTGTTGCCAAAGAACCAGCCAGGCCCAGATTCAGTGCTATTTGATGTGCCTGAAAATTACGAATACCCAATAACGGGTTGATTTGTTCTTTTAAAATTTTATGAGGTGCTTTTGCAGAAACTTCCTCTATTTCAGTTCCTCCCTCTGTACTGCTCATAATGGTGATTTTAGAAGTGCTTCTGTCTATAGAGATGGCCAGGTATAATTCTTTTTTTATATCAATAGCCTCTGCCACGAGGACTCTGTTTACCTGGATTCCCTTTTTACCTGTTTGGGCGGTTATTAAGCAAGAGCCGATTAATTTGGAAGCAAAGGCCTTTGCTTCATCCAATGTCTCAACGATCTTTACGCCACCGCCTTTCCCCCTGCCTCCAGCGAGGACTTGCGCTTTTATAACACATTTCTTAGCCCCAGATTTACTATATATTTTTGCCACTTCATCCACGTTAGTAGCGGCTTCGCCTTTGGGGACGTTTATATTATATTTGTGAAGGATTTCTTTTGCCTGATATTCGTAAAGTTTCAATGGTAGTCCTGATCTTTTGGGTTATAGAAACGGAATCACTGCATTTATAGATCTTGCCGGATATGTCTTGTCCATTAGAAAGACTGTTTGGTTTGGTTGCCTGAGATGGGCAAATTACTTATGAGGTTCTGCCCATCATTTAAGCCCCATCTATTTAATACTTTAGAATTGTGAAGCACACTACATATAATGCTTTTTATATTATTATTTGTAATAATTACATAAAAATTAATAGAATAAATTCTACGTTTCATAGGGAAATATGTCAAGGTGAAAGGCTTAAGCACTTTAGACAACCATTTTTCAAAATCAGGCTTGACAATATATCAATTTACAATAAACTGAAATGAGTTTGTACCGTATTTTGCTAATGAAAAGTATTTTTTTGCCAAATGAGATTAGAAATTCCAGAATACAGGTTTGATTTAAAAACGCCAGAATTCCAAAAAACTGATGATGAGTTTACAATCTGGTTTATGGAAGGTGTTCTTGAGAAATATCCTACCTATGTCGAGTGTCTGATGTATCTTGGCAATGCATATACCGCTACCGGGATGCATGAGGAAGGGTTAGGGGCCGATTTGAAGCTAAAAAAGCTTAGGCCCAAAGATCCTTTAGTTCTTTACAATCTTGCATGTAGTTTTTCATTGATGGGAATGCTTAGTGAATCGTTAGGGTCTTTAGAGAAGGCAATAGATTTGGGTTACGATGACCTGGCGCATTTGGTAAATGACAGCGATCTGGATAGTTTGAAAGATGAGGATGGCTATAAAGTGCTAATCCATAAGTTGAAAAAATCATCGAAAAAAGATGTTTAATGAGATTCTATGAATTTAGATTTTCTTCATAGGCCAATCTTATTCCTTCCAGAGTTAGACGTGGAATGAATTTGTCAATTTCCGAAATGTCCTTTTTTAATGTTTTTGCATCACCGCCGGTTGCAATAGTATATTCCACCTCTCCATAAACTTTTCTCAACTCGTTTATTATGTGGATTACGGAACCGACAGTTCCAAAATATATCCCCGCGATGATAGCGTCTTTCGAGTTTTTCCCAATAATTTTTTTAGGTCTTTTAATATCTACTTCCGGTAAAAGTGCGGTTTGTTTGTTTAGGGCATAAGCACTTGTCTTTATTCCAGGGAGTATCAAGCCTCCCAGAAACTCACCTTTTTTTGATACTATGTCAATGGTTATTGCAGTACCAAAATCAATAACTATTGTAGCTGTTTTGGCTCGTCGATATGCGGCTAGAGCATTTAACAACCTGTCAATACCAACCGCTTGCGGGTTTTCAACAAGTATTGGTATCTTTAGCTTTATTTCTCTGCCTATCCTTAGTATTTTCTTTTTATGCTTCTTTCCTATGGATTTGTAGAAAACCGATTCTATCTTAGGATTTACTGAGGCGACTACTATGTTTTTGCTTTCATTCAGTAAAGACGATTTGCAGGGGAGTGCCACTTTTTGATTGATTAAAGAAGTGTTGTCTATGCAGAAATGTGAAACAGGCTTCTTGCCAACAAAGCTACCTATATTAATGTTTGTATTACCAATATCTACTGCCAGAATCATAAGAATTTAAGATACTTGTAAGATAACAATATTAAAATGTTAATCCCTTTTTGCCGATTGCATCTTTATCGGTAGAAAGGGACAGGTATGAAAGTTCTTCTTCCCTTTCCTTTTCCTTATCTATTAAATCTGCTGCAGATTTAATTAGGCTTTTCACATTATTACCTGATACTGCTGAGACCACGTGCACCGGTTTGGATATTTTCTTGCTCAGGTCTTCAGCTATTATACGGCTGGTTTCCATGTCTAAAATGTCTGATTTGTTTAAGGCAACTATTTCTGCTTTTTCACTTAATTTCGAACTGAAAAGTGCTAGCTCATTTCTGACCAGATTGTATGTTTTCAGAAGATCCGACGAAGAGATATCTATTAGATGGACAACTACTCTGGTCCGTTCTATGTGTCGTAAGAAAGTGTTGCCCAGGCCTGAGCCGCTATGCGCTCCTTCTATAAGTCCTGGAATGTCCGCAAACACTAGTCTTTTATAATCTTCTAATTCCACAATCCCCAATTGTGGTTGCAATGTAGTGAACGGATAATCTGCAATTTTAGGCCGTGCAGATGAGATTCTTGATAAGAAAGTAGACTTTCCGGCATTTGGCAAGCCAATTATACCAATATCTGCGATAAGCTTTAGCTCCAGCCTTAACCAGCGTTCCTGACCGTTTCTTCCTTCTTCGGCAATACGTGGAGTTTGGTCAGTCGGTGATTTAAAATAGGCATTTCCTCTGCCTTTTCTTCCTCCTCTTGCAATCTTTATAGACGTATCATTTTCTTTTAAATCCTTTATTATTCGTCCTGTTTTAAGATCCTTTATCAGTGTCCCTTTAGGTACGTGAACTACCAGATCTTTTCCATTCTTGCCGGTCTTGTTGGTGTTCTGTCCTTTTCCACCATCCTCGGCAATGAATTTTACTTTTGATGTTATGTCCAGTAATGTGTCTATATTCTTATTTGCACAGATGATCACATCGCCGCCTTTGCCGCCATCGCCGCCGTTAGGTCCACCGCGAGGGATAAACCTTTCACGACGGAAGCTTATGCAGCCATCGCCACCATCACCACCTTTTACATAAATCCTTACTTCGTCTATAAACATAATTGTTCTTATATGAAAAAAGGGAGCTTTTAAGCTCCCTTCATTTTAAAGTATTCTGCCCCGCCGCATAAGTTATGTTACAAAGGATGTACACTAACTCGGCGACCAGTTTCAAATTTGACTTCCCCATCTATCTTAGTAAACAGTGTATAATCCTTGCCGCATCCGACATTTGTGCCAGGTTTGAATTTTGTTCCGCATTGCCTGACCAGAATAGAACCGGCTTTAACCAGTTCACCGCCGTAATGTTTAATGCCACGGTGTTGCGCGTTACTATCTCTGCCGTTTCTAGTCGAGCTTTGTCCCTTTTTATGAGCCATTTCTTACTCCTTGTGTAACAAAAAAAGTTTAAAGTATATTTCGTAGTTTTAATATCAGGAAACAATTTCCTTTATTTTGATTTTTGTATATTTTTGTCTATGCCCCCGTTTTGTTCTGGAGTCTTTACGTCGACGGAATTTCATTACTACCAGTTTCTTTCCTTTTGTGTTTCCCTGCACTTCAGAAATAACTTTCGCATTTTCAACGGTGGGTGCTCCTATTTGTGTCTCTCCATCTTTTGATACCATTAATACTTCAGTGTGTTCCAGTGTATCACCCTTTTTGGCATCTTCCTTCAAATCTATTTCTATGACGTTACCCGTTTCGACTTTGTACTGTTTTCCACGTTCTCTTATTACAGCATACATTTTACCACATCTCCTTTCAATATACTCTCGTCTGTGAGTATTAAAGCTAATTTATATTACAATTAAAAACTTATCTGGTTGCGACTCGATTTCCTTCACTATCGGTACAATTAGTTGTTGCTGAGCCTGTCTTATGTCCGATTATACCAGTGATGATAATAGTTTTTGAGAATTTTTCTTCAAGTTCTGCTATTTTTTTCCTTTTCTTGTTTAGTAAATATCCTGCAACAACATCACTGGCAGTAATCTCAATTTTCTTGATTTTAGGATTGTTTACCATTGATTTTATCTGTCTCATCAGGCTCAAACAGGTACTTTCGATAGTCTCTGTTTCTCCTGTACCTCCGCAATTTTTACAACTTTCGTAAATTACCGACTTAAGGCTGGGCCTGATACGTTGGCGCGTCATTTCTACAATACCAAATCTGGATATTTTTAGTATTTTCTTTCTGGCACGGTCTCTTTTTAGAGACGATTCCAGTGTCTTCTCAACAGCCCTCATATTCTTTTCTTCTTTCATATCAATGAAGTCAACTATAATGACTCCACCAATATCCCTCAGCCTGACTTGTCTTGCAATTTCTTTTGCTGCTTTTATGTTTGTTTTGAGTGCGGTTCTTTCAGGATCACTTTCTTCTCTATATTTCCCACTATTTACGTCTATTGCTACCAATGCTTCTGTCTGCTCAATTACAATGGAGCCGCCTCTTGGTAGACGAACTTCCCGTTTGTTTATTTTTTCTATTTCACGTTCAATATTATACTTGTGAAACAGAGGTTCCTGTTCGTTATATAATTTCAGCTTCTTTACACAGCTGGGCATTATTAAACGCAGGAAGTATCTTATTTTTTTAAAGACAGCCTCTGAATCAATGACTATTTCATTGATATCAGTCGAAAATATGTCCCGAATCGTACGGATTACTAAATCGCTCTCCTGATAAATCACAGATGGTACTTCCGCCTTTTTTTCCTTATTCTCTATAACCTTCCACAGCCTGCGAAGATAATTAAAATCTCTGGAAAGCTCACGCTTTGTCTGACGCTCTCCTGCGGTTCTTACTATCATGCCAAGATTTGGAGGCGGTTTTAGCTCCTCGATTATCTGCTTAAGTCTTGCTCTTTCAGTTTCATCGACAATTTTTCGTGAAACACCAATACGAGTTGAGTCCGGCGTAAGTACCAGAAATCTTCCAGGGATACTGACGTTTGTTGTTAAACTCGATCCCTTTTCACCAATTCCCTCTTTGATAACCTGAACAAGTACTTCCTGATCGGGGCTTAACAGAGACTTGATTCTTGAGCGTCCTCCCTTTGTTTCAGTCTTGCCTTTTTTGTCCTTTGTTCCTTTTTTGTCTGTTGTTTCTGGAGTTTCTTTTTTGTCTGAAGTTTCTGTTTTATCTGATGAATCTCCATTGCTGCTACTGCGACTGTTCTTAACGTCTGAAACGTGGAGGAACCCGTTTCTTGATATTCCGATATTTACAAATGCAGCTTCTATGCTTGGCTCAATATTGACAATACGGCCTTTATATATGTTTCCTGCAATTTGCTCGCGAGAGAATCTTTCAATATATAATTCTTCAAGAATTCCATCTTCCAGGATGGCGATTCTGCTCTCCTCCGGCTCTACAACATTTATTAACATTCTCTTCTTCATTGCATATACTCCTTTTGCTTGTGCTAATGGGCACTTTAGGAGAAGAGATTTACTCTTTTTCTAACTATTTTTGAGATTTCATAGTCTTCGCCGGCTTTTAATCCTAATTGTAATAATACTTCTTCGGGTCGAGCCATTCCTTCAGGTGTCATCTTCAGATCCAAATCAATAGATTGTGAGTTCGTTTTAATGCGATCTATTGATGGACGAATGTTAAAGGCTCGTTTTTTTCCTTTTCTTTGTATTATTACAGCATCTTTGGATAAAAGTTCGTCTGTTATCCCTGCCTCTGGCATTTTGCCGTCTCTTGGTATAACTACATA
Source organism: Candidatus Scalindua sp. (assembly GCA_018648405.1). Lineage (GTDB taxonomy): Bacteria > Planctomycetota > Brocadiia > Brocadiales > Scalinduaceae > Scalindua. Next base: position 513 of record JABGRF010000174.1, on the reverse strand, counting down.
AGTTACGTCCTTCACTGTAGATTTTACCTTGCTGGAAATCGGTTCGACTGATGTGATTTGCATGTCTTCCGGAAGCTGTTTTTTCAGCCTTGTTTCTAGTTCAGAAACATCCATCTGCTCGCAAAGTTCCATTTCCAATTTTTCGTCGATTCCTTTAATTCCAACTGGCAGGGCTAAAGGGTAGGCAATTTTAGGTCTTGGATTATACCCTTCAGACATTTTGACTGAAATACTCGCTCTACGAATTGCCCTTTCGAAAAGCTTCATTAAGTTATGATGAGAGATAAATCTCAGGCTCCCCTGTTTTATAAATTTAACTTGAATTCTCAAGATAATACCAAATTAGTTTACTTATTAAATATTTATCAACACACTTGTGCCATTAGACTTAGACAGAGTCTAGTAACAAATATCTAATCTGTCAACAGTATTCTCACGTTTGGCAAACATGCAAAGCTAATCAACCTTTGACCTTAATATATTAATTCTGGAATGATTTCTCGAACAATATTA
>JABGRF010000048.1 GCA_018648405.1 Candidatus Scalindua sp. | reverse complement strand
TAAATACAACGGATTCCATCATCTGGCCTAATTGAGCATCACCCAGGATCATTACTGGATTTCTATAACGGTCGGCTAAATCAAACGCATCATAAACAAGATCCGCAGTTTCCTGTACAGAGCTTGGTGCAAGTACTATTGTGTGGTAATCCCCATGCCCACCACCTTTAACGGCTTGAAAATAGTCAGCCTGAGAAGGCGAGATGTCTCCCAAGCCTGGGCCCCCACGCTGCACATTTACTATGACACAGGGAAGTTCGCTGCCGGCCAGATAAGAGATACCTTCTTGTTTGAGGCTGATACCAGGACTCGATGAGGATGTCATTGCCCTCGCGCCTGCAGCAGCGCTTCCGTGTACCATGTTTATGGCTGCGAGTTCACTCTCGACTTGAATTGCAGTACCACCTACTTGTGGCATTCTGATAGCCATATGCGTTAAAATCTCATTTTGCGGTGTAATTGGATATCCATAATAAAATCTACATCCAGCCTGTATTGCAGCTTCCGCACATGCTTCATTACCGGTTAAGAGTTGTTTTTTGTTTTCTTCAGTTAATGTCATAAGCTGGTTGTCCTCTCCAGTTAAGCTTTTCTTTCAGGACATCATAAAAGGTTCTTGTTTGTGTATCAATTAACTGCAATTTTTTTTCAGCTTTTTCAATAACTACTCTATCACCAGCTTTGACGTCAAAGTATACCTGTCCATCTACGGTTAGGCCTATTCCTTTAGATTCTGAAATTTGTTCCATTTCAACTTTTGAATTACCAGAGACAACAAGTGGGCGGTTTGAAAGTGTGTGTGGACAAATCGGAGTTATGGCAAAAGCCTCCATATCAGGCGTAACAATAGGACCGCCGGCAGAGAGTGAATGTGCTGTTGTTCCTGCAGGGGTAGATACGATTAGTCCGTCGCAACTGTATGTGGTAACTATCTTTTCATTTACATATAGTTTAATTGAAATTAACCTTGATAATGAAGTTCTGGAAATTACCGCATCGTTCAAACCAACAGTTTCATTAATGACTTGTCCGGCACGAATTACCTTACATGCTAACAACATTCTTTGAGATACCACGTATTCACCAGAACAAATTCTTTCCAGAGAATCATCAATGTCTTGTAAAGTGAGTTCCGCCAGAAACCCAAATTTTCCTAGATGTACACCGATCAGGGGGATTTGTTTGCTATATAGCTTTCTACTTGCTGACAGGATTGTACCGTCTCCACCAAAAACGAAGGCGATATCTGCGGATACATTTTTTAGTTCATCTTCATCAGAAATATCAATTATTGAAAGATGTGCTTTTTTACGAAATAAGGGTTCAAGCTTGGTTATTGTTTCTCTTATTTTTTTTTTGCTTTTATCGCCCAGAAGTATGATTTTTTTCATATCAAATTAGAGGCTTTCTTACGCTCTTCCTTCTTTTTGATATCAGCATGACCTGTCGCATTCCAGGCAGAAATAAAATTCTTATAGATACCTTCTGCATCAAGATTGAGAGTTTTTAAGATAATATCACGAGACCCCTGTTCAATAAATTTGTCAGGAATTCCCATTTTGTGTATATTTTTTGTATTAACACCTTTATCTGCTAGTAATTCCAGAATTGCCGAACCAAATCCTCCAACTTCCGCATGGTCTTCTACCGTAATAACTATTTGGTGGTTCTCTACAATTTTTATTATGAGATCATTGTCAAGAGGCTTTACAAAACGGGCATTCATGACGGTAACATCAATCCCTTTCTCCATGAGCATACGTGCGCATTCCAGAGATGGATATACCATTGCACCATACGCAATTATAGCTCCATCTAAGCCCTCTCTCAATATTTCGCCTTTTCCCATTTCAATAGGTTTGCAATCATTATTAAGGCTATCTTCCGGTATATTTGCTCTTGGATAGCGTATGGCAGCAGGTGTATTGAGTTGCACCGCCATATGTAACATTGCCTTGAGTTCAGCACCGTCTTTTGGCGCCATTAAAGTAATCTCCGGTAAATGTCTCAGGTAAGCAATGTCAAAGACTCCATTATGGGTTGGGCCGTCGTTTCCAACAACTCCAGCTCTGTCCAGTGCGAGTAAAATACCATTATTTTGTAAACACATATCATGAAAGACCTGATCATATGCACGTTGCAGGAAAGTTGAATATATTGCCGCTACAGGTTTCATTCCCGCGGAGACTAATCCATTTGCCAATCCAATAGCATGTTGTTCACAAATTCCAACATCAATATATCTGTCTGGATATTTTTTGCCAAACGCATCAAGACCTGTTCCGTCAGGCATTGCGGCGGTGATTGCAACTATATCTCTATTAGACTC
>JABGRF010000228.1 GCA_018648405.1 Candidatus Scalindua sp. | reverse complement strand
CTGACCGCTCTACCGGTTGTGGAAACACAGGCTGGTGATTATGCGGCTTACATCCCTACTAACGTTATTTCGATTACAGACGGACAGATCTATCTTGAGAGTGATCTCTTCAATTCAGGTGTTCGTCCTGCTATTAGTGTTGGATTGTCAGTTTCAAGGGTAGGTGGAAACGCACAGATTCCTGCAATGAAGAAGGTCGCCGGAGCACTGCGACTTAATTTGGCTCAGCACAGAGAACTGGCCGCGTTCGCTCAGTTTGGTTCAGAACTGGATAAAGCAACACAGGATCAGTTGTCCAGAGGTGAAAGGTTGATTGAGATATTAAAACAACCTCAATATACACCGGCGCCGGTGGAAGAACAGGTCATAATGATCTTTGCTGCTATTAACGGTCATCTGGATGATACACCAACTGAAAAGATCAAAGAGTTTGAGAGTAAGTTCCTACAGGAAATAAGAGACAAACATTCAGGAATTGCTATGGCTATAAAAGAGAAGAAAAAGATTGAAGAGGATACTGCCAGCAATCTGAACAGGGTACTCACAGAATTTAAGACAGCATTTAACGCTTAAGATAAACGACAGCTTTACGTCGAATATAAAAGTGTTTTGCTGTTGAGAATGAGTTTTTCTATAGTTTTGTTTTTCCGTTATGCATAATTAGCAGATAACGGAATAATCATATAAAGAAAGTGTTATGGAAAGTACCAGAGATATAAAAAATAGAATCAAAAGTATTACAAACATCAAACAGATTACTCGTGCGATGGAGATGGTTGCCGCTAACCGGCTTAAGAAGGCTGAAGGCAGGGCAATATCCTCGCGTCCGTATACTCAGAATATTACATCTATCCTGAGTAATCTGACTGGGTCTACCCCTGAAAAGGCACATTTCTGTGAGCCGAAGGAAGATGTAAAGAAGATTATGGTCTTATTGATTACTTCTGACAAGGGATTATGCGGTGCGTATAATACAAATGCGATACAGAATACGGTTAAGTTCCTTAAAGAAAACTCCGATAAGGAGATAACCTTGCACTTGATGGGTAAGAAAGGGAACATATTCTTTCAGAACAGGCCATATACGATCGGGGAGTTTTATGCCGAGACTGTAGAAGAGATAGGGCTCTCTTCGCTGAAGGCGGGAGATCATAAAGTGTCTGAAATAGCCGCAAAGATGATTGAAGACTTTGAGGGTGGCAACTATGATGAAATCCATCTGTTTTACACGAAGTTCAAGACCGTAATGAAGTCTGATCCTGCCAGGGTTAGGCTTTTGCCTTTGGAAAATATTGACGCGGACGCCGGAGATGCTGAAGGTAAGAAGGCTCCGCAGGGAGACTGCATTTTAGAGCCGTCATCGGAAGCAATCTTTTCGAAACTGCTGCCAAAATATCTTGAATGTCAGTTGCGTCAGGCGATATTTGAATCTTTGACGGCAGAGTATGCGGCGCGAAGAATGGCGATGATTGCCGCGTCAGAAAATGCGGAAGAGATAATAGGTGATCTTACTCAGGTGTATAACAAGGCAAGGCAGGAGGCTATTACCAAGGAGCTGCTGGAAGTTGTATCTGGATCAGAGGCAATGGCAGGCTGATTGTTGGTAAGCTATTCTTCATGCTTATGCGTTTTAAATATAAGAAGTCGATTGATGGAGAAATCAAAATTGATTCTAAGTAATAACATAAAAATTAATGATAATAGTATTGTAAGGAAAGAGAGGTAATTACGTTGAAAAAAGGGGAAGTAGTTCAAATAATAGGGCCTGTGGTAGACGTAAGGTTTTCCCCAGGGGAGTTGGCTCCCATTCGAAATGCCTTGAAGATTGAGGATAAAAAGAGAAATATCAGTGTTATCGCGGAGGTGGCGCAGCATATAGGTAATGATACAGCCAGATGTGTTGCACTTGCTCCGACAGACGGTATGGTAAGGGGAGTTAAAGTTACCGATACAGGGGAACCTATATCAGTTCCGGTAGGCAAGGAAGTACTGGGCAGGATATTTAACCTGCTTGGAGAGCCGCTTGATGGTCTTGGTGCCGTTAATGAAAAGAAACGTCTTCCGATTCACCGTACACCACCCTCGTTTGAAGAGAGGGAAGCGGTAACAACTATTTTCGAAACAGGACTTAAGGTTGTTGACTTGCTGGCTCCTTTTGCAAAGGGTGGTAAGGTTGGTCTGTTCGGTGGTGCTGGTGTAGGAAAAACCGTTCTTATCATGGAGTTGATCAAAAGTATTGCAAGTGAGCATGGAGGATTCTCCGTTTTCGCCGGTGTTGGTGAAAGAACGAGAGAGGGAAATGACCTCTGGCTTGAAATGAAAGAGTCCGGAGTT
>JABGRF010000049.1 GCA_018648405.1 Candidatus Scalindua sp. | reverse complement strand
GCTATTGTTTCCAGGACTCTACATGTTGATGTTCCAGTGGCAAAAATTTTCTTCCCAAGCGATTTTGCCTTATTTATCGTATCGGTAGTCTCTTCAGGGATATTATAAAACTCTTTGTGTATAGTATGCTGTCTTAAGTCTTCAGTATGTATGGGTTTGAATGTTCCTAGCCCAACATGTAAAGTTATGTAAACTATCTTAATTCCTTTGCGAGATATCTCTTGCAACAGGTTCGTAGTGAAGTGTAGGCCAGCGGTGGGAGCAGCAATTGCTCCCATTTTTTCTGCATAAATTGTCTGATAGCGTTCATCATCGTGTATTCCTTCTGTTTCGTCGTTTGAATCTCTCTTTATATACGGCGGCAGTGGCATGCGTCCAGAGTTTTTCAGCATTTCTGCAAACTTTCCTTTGTCTTCAACTCTAATTATCCAGCTCCCCGTGTCATTTCGGTATAAAATCTTTCCTTTTACACTGTTATCAAATGTAAGGGATTCATTTTCTTTTAGCCTGCGATTTGATTGTAACAGTACTTCCCATGTGTTTTCTTCAATCTCCCTTATAATAAGGCCTTCTACCCTTCCACCGGTTGTTCTGGTGCCTAGTATCCTTGCAGGGGATACTTTTGTGTCATTCAGGACTAAAACATCTCCACAATTTAAATATTCAACAATTTCATAAAATTTTCTGTGCTCAATTTCAGCGCTTTCCTTGTGAAGTACAAGCAGGCGTGATTCGTCTCTTTTTGTCGTTGGGTATTGCGCAATTAGATGATTCGGAAGATCATAATCATAGCTGCTGATTTTATAGGGATCCGCATTCATAATTTTTTCACTCAAAAATAGTATTTCAGGACAAAAAATTCTTAATGCATTGTTATACAACATGTTGTAGTTTTTTTCAAATAAACATTAAATATAGTAAGGTGTGGGAGATTCCAAATATTAGACACAAAAATAATATTTAAAAAAAACTTGACAACGGTGAGAAATGGTGTATTTTCCACCTAAATGGTGACAGGTGGGTAGGAGTGGGGAATTAAAAATGGCCATATTTACAGGAAAGCATCTACATACTATTGACGAAAAAAATCGATTAGCCATACCTTCATCGATACGAAAATGTATGGACGAAGATACAGAGGGTAATGGGTTTTTTGTAACACCGGGTTTGGATAAATGCCTTGCACTTTATACGCCCCTTCATTTCAAAGCAATCTCAGAAAAATACAACGAACAAGCATCTACAAATAGAAAAGCGCGGAATTTCCAGCGCCATTTCTTTTCAAATTCAAAAAAAGTTGACTGCGACAAACAGGGAAGAATTAACATTCATCCACAACATATAGACTATGCCGGTCTTAAAAAGGAAGTCATTATTGTTGGAGTAATGGACAGGATAGAGATATGGGATTTACAATCCTGGAATGAAGTTGAAGCAGGTAACAGTGACAATTTTGAAAATGACGCAGAGGATCTATTCCGCTTGGGATCTATCCCTGGTTAATAACAAGATAAAGAAGTTTTACAGGATGTTGGCAATGGAAAAAATGTTAATCAATGGTTTCTCCAGATAGTGATCTTTCACCGCATAGACCGGTTATGCTTGATGAGGTTATAGATTTCATTAAGCCAGGTAAGGGTGACATCATTGTTGATGCAACAATTGGTGCTGGAGGGCACAGTTGTGAGATATTGAAGAAGATACAGCCTGACGGACTTCTTATTGGAATAGATAAGGATGCTGAAATACTGAAGATAGCCAGTAAGTTTTTGTCAAAGATAAGCGATAGTTATAAATTGTATCAAGCTGATTTCGTAAATTTAGGTTGTATTCTTGAAAGGTTAAAAATTAGTAAGGTCAATGGTATTCTGCTTGACCTCGGAGTTTCTTCGTTGCAATTGGATTCTCTGGATCGTGGTTTTAGTTTTAGCAAAGAAGGGCCTTTAGATATGAGAATGGATAGAACACAGGGTATAACCGCAGAAGATTTGCTAAAAAGACTTTCTGAAAGAGATATGGCAGATATTTTCTGGAAATACGGTGAGGAGAGGAAATCCAGACGTGTTGCCAGGGCAATCATGCAGGAACGAAAAAATGGAGTAGCAATAAAAACAACAACGCAATTGGCAAAAATCGCTGAAAGAGCTCTATATGTACCAAGCAAGTATTCAAAGAAAAGAAAAATCCACCCTGCTACTCGTATATTTCAGGCATTACGAATAGCGGTAAATGATGAGTTAAAAAGCGTGGAACAATTTTTAGATGATGCATGTGGGTTTTTGGCTGATGGTTCAAGGATTGTAGTAATGTCATTTCATTCTCTTGAGGATCGTTTGGTCAAGAG
>JABGRF010000123.1 GCA_018648405.1 Candidatus Scalindua sp. | reverse complement strand
ACCGGATATTTTCGACATCCGGTTTATGAGGGTTTTTACAAGATTATTCATAATAGAATGCAAAAAAAAGAGCCGTTTATATTGTATTTATAAAAGGCTCTTGAGTATGTCAGGAATTTGTTTTTTATTAATTGCTTGGCTGCACTATGCAACACCAGGATAGAGTTGAAATGGGAAGCCGGTCTTAGAATCTTCCATTCCTTTTACCAATTCCTCAAAGATGGTAAATGGCATGCCGATACCCATTCGGTCTGCTTCGAATTCTGCTATCAGTCTGGCGCCAAGGCAATATGGAGCAACGTTGATTTTTCCGGTCAGATATGGTCTTACAATCAGGTCAGAGTTTACTACTCTTAGTCCTCCCATACTAGCCGTGACCCGTTCACCTGTATTAAACTGATAGGCCTGAATTATTCTGGTAAGTTCTGCAGAACTGACGCTTAAGACAATTACATCCGGGATTATGTCGATATCATCAAACTCTTTGGAATAGAAAAATACTCCCTTTGTTGTAGGTGGTTGAATTGCCATCATATCCTTCATGGCTTTTTTAGCAGTTTCCACATCTTTAAACCTGCCTGAGTCCTCATTGCCGAAAAGTGCAAAGTCCATATGACCGGAATCTTTGCATGCATAGACGTTACCATCGGTAAAGTCCTTTGGAGATGGCGGCTTGAAATCATCGCCCAATCCTGACTGGTCGCGCATAATATCTGTATAAACTTTTGAATCACCAAGTGGTTCAGTCTGGTCCTTATCCACAAGACCAAATGTTATAGCCGCAGCTACACAACCGATATTGTCGTAGGTTAGAAGGGCCGCATCTCCCAGGCCAGCCTGTTTTGCTGCCTGACAACTGGTTAGTGATATGGTCGGTTGATTCTCTTTTACAGGCTCCGGAATTTCGTCTTCTTTTTTATAGAACTTGACAGCTGTCATAGGAATTTCCAGGTCCTCAACCCCCATGGCGTTTATTAACCTGGAATATAGCTGATTAATAGTTGTCATATTACTCTCCCGGTAAATATTTTAAAAAGGTAATAGCTGTTCTACTCAATTCCCAATTTGAATTTAAGCGATTTGAGGGTATTCCTCATAAGCATGGTAATCGTCATAGGGCCGACACCTCCGGGAACAGGTGTAATACTGCCCGCAATCTCTTTGGCTGCATCAAAATCAACATCACCTTTTAGTATAGCGACCATCCTGTTCGGGTCCTTCTTGCTGGGTTTTTCACCAACTCTGTTAACTCCAACGTCAATCACACATGCGCCAGGTTTGATCCATTCCGGTTTTACCAGGTCGGGAACTCCGGCAGCAACTATCAATATGTCTGCACGTTTGCAGTGTTCGTCCATGTTCTTTGTTCCTGTATGAACAACTGTTACTGTGGAATTGGCACCTTTGCCTTTTTGCAGCATCATATTGGCAATTGGTTTTCCTACAATATTAGAACGGCCTACCACTACTACCTCAGCTCCCTTTGTCTCAACACCGGCGCGGATTATCATTTCCTGAATACCTGCAGGTGTACATGGCAGGAACTTGGCCTCATTGCCACCTATCATAAGACGTCCTACATTTACGGGATGGAACCCATCAACGTCCTTATCAGGATCAATGGCATTTAATACCTTTTTTTCATCTATGTGGTCCGGAAGGGGAAGCTGTACAAGAATACCGTTAATGGATTCATCATTATTATATTTGTCAATAAGTGCTAGAAGGTCCTCTTCTGGAATGTCAATCGGCTGAGTATCCTGAACCTCATTAAAACCGACCCTGTGAGCTGTCTTGATTTTAAGTGTTACATAAGACATAGAAGCAGGGTTTTCACCGATAAGGATAGTTACAAGCCCGGGTACAACCCCATGTTTCTCTTTTATTTCTGCTACCTCAGCAGTGATCTCTTCTAATATTTTTTCACGAATTTCAGTACCTTTAATCAGCTTTGCAGTCATTGTTCAAGTTCTCCTTGTTATGTAAATACACATATATGTTTAATTGTACAATTTTGTATAAAATACTGGTTTCTGATCCTTTGCTCCTGCCCTGAAGGGTGCAAGAAGTGGATAAAGCAGAGATCTAAAATGATAGTAAAACGGTCAGGAAAATACAACTTTTTTTCGTAAATCGTGTTTTAAACAAAAAAAGGGAGCCAGGCAATCAGCCCGGCTCCCTTTTGTAATACTTCTACTTCTTATCTAATCACATCAAATCAATGATGAGCACCGTGTGTACCAGCAGACATACCCACTTCCTTCAGCATCCTTTGGATGTAATCAACTTCTGCTGCAGGTGCGTGATGTGTATCCAACCAGCCCGGCTCAGGACATAGATCAAATATAGTCTTGCCAGGGA
>JABGRF010000095.1 GCA_018648405.1 Candidatus Scalindua sp. | reverse complement strand
GATTAACTATGTTAATTCATACTGTTAGACGAAAGGAGCAATAAATGCCTTTAACTGAACACGTAACAAAAGCTGAGGTAAAGAGAGTATGCGATATACTTGAATTGAGAGATTGGTCTTTAATAACTGATCCCGTAGTTTCAGATGAAGAGGCTACTAAGATCCTGGATATGGTAAATACCACAAAGATGGATATCGCACTTGATACTTTCCGACAGGGGTTGGAAGTTGAACTGGAACATGGTACGACATTTAAGGATGCAAACATAACCAATAACCACCCAATACTGACCGGAAAAATCGTATTGGCGCATCTTAAAGAGACTATGGATTATTATATGAGAGTTGATGTTGCCGAAATTGAAGGTGATCTGCTTGATGCTGTATTGTCAAAGAATCTTGACAGAATCGAATCCAAATATAAGAAGCTTATTGAAGCTCAAAATATTCTATTTACATCAGTTGCCACTCAACTGAAGAAAAACGCATAACTGAAACAAAGTTTGAAGTGCCTGGCTTCAGGCACTTCAAACTTTCTTCAAACCCATCACTGATACCTTGATTGAATCTGCCTTACTCTATCTGCAAATATTGCTGCTTCGTCTTTTCTTCCAATTTCCTCATAAAAGTCTACCATGTTCACCAACACTGTTGCAACGAATGGGTGATCTTTACCATAAGACTTTTCATAAATCTCAAGTGCACGAATATAAAATGACTCAGCCGTATCGTTTACACCCAGGTAGTGGTTAAGTGTCGCCAGATTGTTCAGCGACGTTGCAATATCAGGGTGGTCTGCACCGAGGGTCTTCTCTTCTATACTCAATGCCCTCTCGAAGACAGGCACGGCTTCTGCATATTTAGCCTGGTCTTGAAAGAGCCCTCCCAGACTGTTCAGCGCGGCGATTACACTGGGATGGTCTGCACCAAAGGCGTTCTCGTATATACTGAGAGCTTCCATGTAAAGAGGCTCTGACTCAGCATATCTATCCTGAGCCAGATACATATCGGCTAGATTCTGCAGGACGGTGGCGACCTTTGGATGATCAGATCCAAGCCCCTCTTCATATATCGAGAGAGCCTGCCTGAAGAGAGGTTCCGCCTCGGAGAATCTTCCATAAGTCCAGTAAAGCGTTCCCAACTGATTTTTGGAGATAGCAATACAGGGATGGTTGGGAGCAAATGTGTCTGTAGCAACCGCTATAGCTTCTTCACACACTTTTATTGCATCTGCATATCGCCTCTCTTGTAAAAGCTGAGAAGCCTTATCGTTTAACTCTTCCCACAGATCCTCCTGTGCAAATGCAGGCAAAGCGACCAATGCAGCCATAAGCATTATCAAAAACACTCTGGCTCCACAGGTAGCCAGATGTCTTGTTATATTTACTGAATTTTTCACTGTTATTACCCTTTCTTTATTTATTAATGGATGAGACAATCTGCTCATCTGCGATATCATCAATCTGTTATTTTTCATATTATAGGCTATATTTTACACGCGATGCGTCTTTATTCAATTCCTTAAAAAATAATTAATTTATCTATCACCGCCACTCATTATATAAACGCCGACTATATAACACTTTAAGACAACAGACCAGCAATACAGTATAGCTTTTTGCATTATTAACCAAAAATTAACAATTTCCTTATTCACAGTTAACATTAGAATCATAATATTTCACCTGAATGTAATAACGTTTTTGCCTCTAAGATGCAGAAGTAACTGTAAAAAGTCCTGTGTCTAAGTAGATTTGTTACAGCTTTGAAATTTTATAGAATAATGTAATAGAGACTAAAATATGACAATGATAACAATAAACAGCACTATGAGAAAAAGAGTCTTGTCTGCCCGCACCCATAATTCAGCCAGGTCACAAATGGCAGAAGGTTTAATGAATGCTCTGCGGGGAGATCGATATGAATCATTTAGAACTGGAACTGAACCGTCTCAAGTAAATCCGTACGCAACAAAGTCATTGTCAAAAATTGGAATGAGAAAACATATCACCAGTATGCAATAGACGTTTTATCACTAAAGCGCAAGAGTCACAGAGAGTAATCAGGTATCTTAATAATTCTAGTAACAACTTCGAATTTTAAAACAGGAAGTTATCAAAAATATGAAAGGAGTAAATATGAGAATATTTTTAGCTGTAAGTTGGTTGACAATCGGCTTCTTAGCCATGAGTCTATTTTCTGTACCTGTGAGGGATGTATCTGCGAAGGATGACGAGTTAAATATACAATTGAAGAAGATGGAAGAGATGATGCAGCAGCAACAGATAATGATTGATGATCTAAAAACCAGGATAGAGATACGGGAAGAGGTTGATCTAACCTCCCTCACTGCCGTTGACGAAGGAATCATCGGA
>JABGRF010000090.1 GCA_018648405.1 Candidatus Scalindua sp. | reverse complement strand
TCAAACAACCATGCTGATTATAACAGTTAATGCATATATTTTTACGCTTTTTTTTTCCTGTCATAATATCTTTGAAAACTAAATTTCTCTATTCGCAAATCTAAAAAGCTTGAATAGATTGATTGATATTACCACCCGAAAGGAAGGGTTGTCAAATGCATGAATAATTAACTCTCATATTTATTCTTATTTGTCAATTACCTTGAACGCAAAAAAGGTTTGTACTTGATAACAAGTACAAACCTTTTAATATTTGACCCCAAGGGGATTTGAACCCCTGTTGCCGGGATGAAAACCCGGTGTCCTAGGCCAGGCTAGACGATGGGGCCTGTATTTTTGTGACTATATAAGTGAGGGCAGAAGGACTCGAACCTTCGACAATCGCCTTAAAAGGGCGGTGCTCTACCAACTGAGCTATGCCCCCCGTATATTTATATTGTTAAAATTTCGCCTGTTTTCTGCTTTAGCAGCTCATTAATACCAGCCTCGTTTTCGTGTATAAACTTCTGTATCTGTTCTTTTGCTTTTTTCGCTTCGTCTTCAGTTAACACTGAATCCTTTTCTTCTTTATCAATGTGTTTATTCGCATCGCGTCTTATATTCCTGATAGAAATCTTAGAAGTTTCAGTCATCTCCTTTATTTGAGTAACAATTTTTCCTCTTCGATCTCCGCTTAAAGGCGGTATTAGTACTCGGATGATCTTCCCATCAGTATTTGTTGTTAATCCCAGATCTGATTGTGATATCGCCTTATCAATGTCTTTTATAACAGAAGGATCATAAGGACTAATTACTATCAATTGCGGTTCAGGTGCTGAAATATTTGCAAGTTGTTTTATAGGGGTAAGGGAGCCATAACAACTAACCCTAACATTTTCAACAAGACCTGGTGTCGCCCGACCAGTCCTTATACTCTTTAATTCTTCTTTCAAAAGCTCAAGAGACTTTTCCATCTTTCTCTTTGTTTCATTTTGTATTTCTATTGATGTCATTAGATGTTTCCCACGTAAGTACCAATTTCATCACCAATTATGGCCTTGCTGATATTGTTCTTTTTCCTGAGATTGAACACAATTATTGGAAGCTTATTTTCCATGCTTAGAGATATTGCTGTTGCATCCATTACATTTAGCTTCTTGTTCAACGCCTCCATATATTCCAATCTATCATACTTCTTCGCTTTCGGGTTCGTAACAGGATCATCAGAGTATACACCATCAACCTTAGTTCCTTTAAGAAAGACATCTGCACCAATTTCTATTGCTCTCAGCGCGGCCGCAGTGTCCGTTGTGAAATAAGGGCTACCCGTTCCACCGGCAAGAATAACGACAAAACCCTTTTCAAGAAAACTCCGACATTTATGTATAGTATAAGGCTCCACTATGCCCTGTATCTCAATCGCACTTAAAACCTTTGTCGGTACTTTAAGTTTTTCAAGTGAATCCTGCAGAACAATTGCATTAATGCTTGTAGCAATCATCCCTAACTGGTCAGCTCGCGTACGTTCAACACCTGCCCGGCTTAATTCAGAACCTCTCGTAATATTTCCAGCACCTACGACTACGGCAATATCAACCCCGGCATCTCTTGCACTGTTTATTTCTTCTGCTATTAAGTCGCACTTTGGAATATCTATTACTGATGAGTTCTCTGAACAAAACCCTTCACCACTAATTTTTAAAAGAACACGTTTAAGCTTTTTGGTAGCAATGATTCTATTCTCCAATCGCAAATCTTGCAAAACGACTAATCTTAATGTTTTCGCCAAGCTTTGTAATTGCGTTTTTTATTAAATCTTCTATTGTTTGATCGTTGTCTTTTACAAAAGGCTGATTAATAAGGCAAACTTCTTTGTAAAAACCTTCCATCTTGCCTTCAATAATTTTATCCCTTACATTGTCAGGTTTATCTTTAAATTCCTCAGTGTATGCCTTTTTTTCTCTATCGATCATTTCTTGAGAAACATCTTCCCTGCTTACGGCCATCGGATCAGTTGCCGCGATATGCATACAAATATCTTTAACCAGGCTTTCGAATACGTCATTTTTGGCAACAAAATCTGTTTCACAATTGACCTCAATCAAAACCCCAACTTTACCATTAGTGTGTATATAAGAACCCACTCTACCCTCAGGTGTCCCGCGCGATCCCTTTTTCATGGCTTTGGCCAGCCCTTTTTTTCTTAGAATTTCTCCTGCTTTCTCAAAGTCTCCATTTGCTTCTTCAAGTGCATTTTTACAGTCTAAAAAGCCTGCACTCGTCCGGTCTCTTAATTCTCTTACGCTTGATGCATCGATAGCCATTGTACTATAACTCCATATATTTATTCTAAGTTTTTACTGATAATAAAAGATCATGATTGAGGGAGGTTTCAACTGTTACAAGATGTTATTTCGG
>JABGRF010000147.1 GCA_018648405.1 Candidatus Scalindua sp. | reverse complement strand
ATCTACGGGTTTTTGATTGATATCTTTTGTCATCCATCAATTCAATACTTAGTGGCAGAGAATCCTGTTTAGACGACTTTAACAACTCCAATGTCTCTGTTTTTTCAGGATTTTGGAATTTTGGCAACATTGCAGACTTTAGTGCGGCTCCTTCATTTGTCCATACAGATCTCATCACATCATTTTGTATCAATATGTAGTCCTGCAAATCTGTATCGTCTTGAACAATCTTTTCAACCTTTCGGTCTTTTACCTCTACCCCGGTATTTATTTCATTCTCAAATCCTTCCTGCTCAAAAGTTTCTTCTACAACTTCTTCCGAACCTTTTTCACCGGACTCTTCAGCCGGCTTCATCGAATTAAAGAAATAAAGCATTATGATTCCGCATAGGAATAAAGCTATTAATGCCCTCTTATCCATTTACCTGTTCCCCAGACTTCCTAGAATAAAAAATATAAAAAGTATTTAAATACGAACGTGTTACAAGTTAAGTCGCTATTACGACAAAAGACTCCCCGTCTAATCCGGTACTGGCAAGCACACCGTATAGATTTCATGAAATACCGATTGCAAGCAGAAGCGAGATTAATTCACTCCTTTATCTTGATCTTTCGGCAACTCCGCTTCGTCTATTAACATCACGGGAATATCGTCCTTTACGGGATACCGTCTCCCGCAATGAGTACATACTATCTTGTCGTTTTCAAGTTTCACCTCAGTCTTACAAAGAGGACAAGCAAGTATGTCTAACAATTCTTTATCAATCATTAAAACCCCCTCAAAATGCTTACCGTCAAAAACGTTTGAATATTAGTTAGTTATCATTTGCAGTTATTTGGATTTCATCAAAATCCTGGGTCTGCTCAAGCTTAATTTTTTTTAATCGCACCAACTCCAGTAAAGCAAGAAAGAAACCTATAAGCTCCGACCTGCCCTGACTCTCATACAACAGTTCCTTAAGCGAAACTGCAGAAGCCCTGGTCAACCTGTTTAAAACCTTATCCATGTATACGTGCACGGGAGTATCATCGTAGACGATTTTCTGAATAACATCTCCCAGAGTCTGTTTCATAAAACCCGAGAAAAATTGTGCAAGTTTCCATACATCAACGTCATCCAGATTCAATTTTTCATCATCTTCTTTTCCATCGTCTATCAGCCTCTCCTCTGGTCTGGAAAATCGCTGACTCCTCTCCTCTGACAATCTTGTCATTGTTGAGGTGGCCTCCTTGTATCTTTTGTATTCCAAAAGCTGCTTTACAAGTTCCAGCCTCGGATCTTCCATATCTTCCTCATCAGTTATCTCACTACGAGGTAGAAGCGTCTGAGATTTTACATACATTAATGTTGAAGCCATAACAAGGAAATCTCCAGCCAGCCCAATATCTATACTCTGTAATTCATTTAAATAGGCCATGTATTGATTGGTGATTTTAGTAATCGGTATATCGTATATATCAACCTCTTCCCTGCGTATCAAATAAAGAAGCAGATCCAGCGGTCCATTGTAAGTATCAAGATCAATTTTATATTCTGTCTGCATTTGGCTTGATCAGTGAAGCATGAAGGTCATAAAAAGATTTGCAAAAAATATAGTTGGCGGCCAGATAATATAAGACAGTATCGGTATATGAGCAAAATTCCCCAGCAAAATCACCCCAAGTAAAATAAATGGACCATACCTACAGACGTTTTCGTAGCCGGGAAGCATCTGGCGAGGCAAAAACCCTTTCAGAACATGTGAACCATCTAAGGGGTACAACGGAATACAATTAAAAATGGCTAAAATAAGGTTAATCATTATTAACTGTTTCAATACTTCAAACAGATCTGACGTCACCGCAGTAAACTTATACAGTATTTGGAATATTAAACCGAAAAACAGTGCCGAAACAAAATTTGAAATAGGCCCTGCAGCGGAAACGAGCACATCATCACGCCTGGGATGTTTGAAATAACTGGGATTTACTGGTACTGGCTTTCCCCATCCAAAATGAGCAAAGATGAAACAAATCACCCCCAGAGGGTCTAGATGAGCTAACGGGTTAAGGGTTAGACGCCCCTGTAATCTGGCCGTCGGATCGCCTAATTTATTGGCAGTCCAAGCATGAAAAAACTCGTGAATAGTTAGCGCGTATAATATTGCAATTGTAAACGGTATTATACTTTTAAGATCAAGACCCATTCTAGTTCATTATATATAGTAAAGTTGTCATCGTATCACGCATCACATTGTATGTCAAGCACAGAACATTGCCTACTACATAGCGCTTTTACCCTGGTAAAAAGCCTGTTTTCCTCCTTTAAAATGCCTTAACCCATCATTGACAATGATCAACAGAAACTTGTCATCGGGACAAGACAGAAAACGATTTACGCTATTAACAAAAAGGTCTGTAA
>JABGRF010000317.1 GCA_018648405.1 Candidatus Scalindua sp. | reverse complement strand
TGAAGATCTGAGACCTTTTGACGCAAAACAGTTTACAGAATCACTTTTTGCTTAGTCTTGCTGAACTTTAAAAAAACAAATGTCAACAGAGTTGTCTCCAATTCTTCTTCGGAAACAACTGTCTTCGTTGGTTATAATAATATTGTTTTACACATTTATGATTGTATGTTACAAATATATAAGCCTTGATTAGTCATTTTGACCTTAGGGGTAAATCTTGATAATATTAGCGTCAAGTGTTGGGCTTGCGTTAGCTATAATATTAATTTCAAACAACTTTTAAACTCAAAGATGTCTTTATGAAAAACTCATTTCGTCTTTATATTCTAATTATCTTCTTCGGAGCATTCAGCTTGACAGGCTGTAGTCCGGCTGTCGTAGTTCCTCCGGTTTCTACACCTTACAACGCTAAAAGTAGTACAAGTTCAAGTAATGTCGCCGTATCAGTTTCGACGCCGTATAATGCCGAAGCTATCTTGGCTCAAACCATCCAATTAAAACCAAGTAGCAAAAAGAATATAGCAGACAAAAGCCGTATCTTGCTGAAACATGGTAATTCCTACATGACAGCAAATAATAGCTATGAGATTGCATTAGGTGAATCATTATCAACTTACGATGATCTGTTACTCAAAACATTTTATCCGGTCAAACAAGAATCAGCGTCAGGCTCGCAGTCGTGTTATCGTTTGGATTCGGAAAAACATTCCATTTATTCGATTGATTATGATACCGCAAATAGGAAGCTTCAAATGCGGAACAATTGGGGGTATGATCGGGATACTGAGTCAGCTTACCTTTGTTTCTCCTATGACACCGCCAGCCAGACGCTTACGGCGGCAAAAAGATACACGTTTAATCAGGGAGAGAGTACTTTTGAAGAAGACAAGAGTTTTTCGCCAGCATCTGTTTTTTATGACTCTGCGAGTACTTCTTTTAAATTGAGTTCTTCAGGTTCCAAAATTTCTCTCTACGACTCCGGATTTGATTTCAGTGTTCCACGTGACTTTAATCCTGATCGCTCCAGAGGTGTTCCGAACAAAAGAGTGTTGTGGGAAAAAAACAGAACTGAAAGTTTCTCAACGAATCGTTTATCCGGAGACAAAATACAGAAAGACATTAACTCCAAATACCTCCCGCAAGTTCGGTTAGCCGGTAATGATACAGGTACCCGTGCTGCAGCGGAAAAAATGTTGAAACAGATTACAAGTGATTTGGAGGATTCTGGAGAATCCTTGCGTTATAGTCCTGAGGTTTATCTGGCTTTTAGAAACGGCTTGCTCAACACAAAACTAAAAGGCGCAACGACCGTCAATGGCGTGATTGAACAAAATACGGTACCTTATGTTTTCTTTACGAATGAAACGGATGGTTCCGGTGTACGGCATCCATTCATGGTGCTCACTTCTTATTCCATTGCTGACAAACCCAGCCGACTGTTGGACGTACCCGCTCCTCCGGGAGATGGAAAAAGCCGCTCATATCCTGATCAAAATGTGACTCGTGATGCCATCCTGCAAACCTACTTGATTAAGATTCCGCTAAAAAATTATGGAAACGTGAGTAGCTTGGCCGAGAATAAGATGGAAGAAACGCTTGCGTCGGATGTCGGTGTAACCCAGTTGAATGTGTATAACCATGCGAGTATCTCCTCCATTGGTGTGGCTGTTGACGGTGTCATGATTTATCCCTTGCTGAACAATATGTTAGTTTCGGCTCAACGAAAAGCTGAAATCACCAATACCGGCATCCATGTTGGCCGGGGGATGGGACTGCACTGGCACGCAGATGGACATGGAGCCACAGGCAATGGTTTGAATTTATACAATTTAGCCGATTACGCCGGCAAATCACATCCTCCTTTAATTGGCTTCGGTTTTGACGGCATTGCCTTATTTGGTAAATATGAAACAGCTTATCATGATATGGATGGGGTGCACGATATGCTCGACAGTTTTGGGGGGCACGCTCATGACAATTATGGTTATCACTACCACGCTCATTCTGCTCCAAGCAGTGTACTTGGCGATTCCCGTGATTATACGCTACACATTCTGATGAAGGGTGCATGGATTGGCAAAATCAATGATATTCCTGAGTTTTGGAGAGGCGATGCCCCAAATGTTGCCGGACAACGTAATCGATATGCGGGTGATCGCTAAGCTATTGCGTGTTGAGTGTATTTAGCAGCTCAACCACAGGCAATAAAAGAAGGGTGCTAAGGTCTAAGTTTGTTCTCAACATTAAAAAGCAACTTAGACACGGTTATAAGACAATAACCAGAGAGCCAGCGCGAGAAAAATCATATTTCCGCTCCATGCAGCCAGGAAAGGCATAAGCAGGCCTGCACTGCCTACTGCCATGGTAATTTGATTGAACATCCAGAATAGTATCCCTAATA
>JABGRF010000050.1 GCA_018648405.1 Candidatus Scalindua sp. | reverse complement strand
CTTTTGCCATATTTACAGGAATGGCAAATCCTATTCCCTGGTAACCACCTGAACGAGTGAAAATTGCAGTATTGATTCCTATAATCTCTCCATCGATATTCAGCAATGGGCCACCACTATTTCCGGGATTAATCGCAGCATCGGTTTGAATGAAATTTTCATAATTTGCAATGCCGACACCTGATCTGCCTATCGCACTGACAACGCCAACTGAAACGGTATGGGTAAGGCCAAAAGGGTTACCGATTGCAATAGCCCACTGTCCCTGCTTCAGGGCTTCAGAGTCTCCCATTTTTGCTGCTCTCAAATTCTTTCCTTCAATTTTTATCACTGCCAAATCTGTCTGCTCATCTGTACCCACAATTTCTGCATCAAATTCTCTCTTATCGCTTAGCTTAACCTTTAATTCGTCAGTATCGGCAACGACATGATTGTTAGTCAGGATGTATCCTTTATCACCATCAATTTTTACTATTACACCGGAGCCAAGGCTCTGTGATTTAAACTCTCCTTTAGGTGGAGCTTTTGGCACAAACTTATCAAAGAAATCATCGAACGGGCCTCCCCTTTGGTTACGCCGACCACCGCCGCCACCATGTCCGCCACCACCGCCATGACCACGTCCTCGTCCATATTGATCACCGTGATAGCCTCCTCCTCCCGTAGCAGGATGTTTGAAAACCTTTACTGTCGTAATGGAGACAACTGATAGTTTGACTTCTTCCGAAACATGCACTAAAGATTGTTCTAGCTCTCCTGCGCTTGTTGCTGCTTTAGCATTGCCCGTGTATCCCAGGATTAATGATAAAGCAAACAGAGAAGCTATAAGGGGTAAATATTTTTTAATATTCCGTCTTTCACTGTACACAAAAACCTCCTTTTAGGTATAAAACACAATTAAATATAATAGTGATTTAACACATTCAAATAGTATTATAATTCAGTATCAATAGCAATATGTTAATCGATTTCGCTTTGTTTAGCGTATTCAAGTTTAAAATTTACTTCCTGAGGATAGCACCATTCGTAGCTCCCCCGTGCTTACCGTTATTAATCGTTAATTTACCGTTTACCAGAACAGTTTTAATTCCTGTAGAGTAGTTATGCGGGTCTGTAAATGTTGCCTGCTCTGCGATAGTTTCCTGATCAAAAATCGTTATATCTGCAAAGTGACCCTCTTTTAAAATTCCCCTCTCTTTAAGTCCCAGTGTTTGAGCGGGGAAGCCTGTCATTTTATATATCGCCTCCTCGATGGATAAGACGGAGGTTTCATTAACGTATTTTCTTATTACTCTGGAAAAAGTACCGTAGCCTCTTGGATGTGGTTTTCCGTAATTTAGCACTCCCTTTAAAGAACGAAGGGAGCTATCAGAACCTACCATTACAGAATCCCATTTCAATATTCTGGCAAGATTTTCTTCTGACATATTAAAGAATATAACGCTTACTTTACAATCTTCTTCATATAGAAGATCGAGAACAAATTCTAAAGGGGGCGTTTTTAACATCTTTGAAAGCTGGTCAACGGTTTTACCTTCATAGCCTCTTTTCTCCTTATTAAACACGGATGAAATCATTATGGTTCCCCAAAACTCCTGACTCAGGCCTTCTTGCTCCATTTCCTTGATAATCCGCTCTCTACAAAGCGGGTCCCCCAGCCTTTTTTTCTCTTCGGTGTTTCCTCC
This sequence comes from Candidatus Scalindua sp., assembly GCA_018648405.1. Classification (GTDB taxonomy): domain Bacteria; phylum Planctomycetota; class Brocadiia; order Brocadiales; family Scalinduaceae; genus Scalindua. The sequence goes on along the minus strand of JABGRF010000050.1, from coordinate 716 downwards.
TTCATATACCCAATCAGGCAAGATGATATCCAGGTCAGTTGCCGCTGCCGTATATGGGTACCGATCACATGTGATTTTAATACCTTTGGCTCTGGCATCTTCAATCAGGCTTTCTATCTTATCAATTTTCCACCAGTTTTTTTCTCCCCATGTCTTAATGTGGGAGACTTGAGTATTTGCCCCACTCTCTTTAGAAATATTTATAGTTTCGCCTAAGGCCGCTTCTAAGTTGTCACCTTCGTCCCTCATATGGGTAGCATATATACCGTTATATTCCCTGACGATTTTGCATAATGTAATTAATTCATCTGTTTTTGCGTAACATCCCGGGGGATAAACCAGGCCGCTTGACATGCCAAAAGCACCTGACTCCATGGCGTCTCGTAATTCCTGTTCCATTGCAGCAAGTTCGTTACTATCCGGTTCCCGGTCTTCATACCCCAGTACACAAGCGCGTATATTTCCATGACCAACCAGAAACCCTCTGTTTATAGAACTCTTTGCCTCTTTCGCCCTTGTAAAAAAATCCTCAGCTGTCTGCCAGTTAATATCCAATCCGAATTTGCTGAACCCCTGTTTTTTGTTTTCAAGTAATTGGCCTTTTAACGGAAATGCGGAGATGCCACAGTTTCCACAAATTTCTGTTGTGACACCATCATAAATTTTACTTTCACTTTCCGGGCTGACTAAACAGAAAAAATCACTATGTGAATGGA
>JABGRF010000051.1 GCA_018648405.1 Candidatus Scalindua sp. | reverse complement strand
GGACTGCTCTCCTTTAAGAAGTTTGGTTTCAGCAGCACCTTCGATCCTTTTTTGATGACATTTTCAATCCCACCAAAAAAGGAGAACGTTTTATCCACTGCACTGCGTATATCTTCTTTAGAATAATCTGTACATTTTACTACCGAGACCTTATTCAGATTTGTCATATTGTTCTCCACATACATGCTTTTGTAAGCATATTTTTATTTTTCATTTATCGCTATATCGCGTAATTAGTGTCCAGAAGATTACCATTGAATTATAGTCTATGTCTGTCGTAATATGGTGTCAAGTTAATTTGTATATCAAGCCAAATGATTGATTTAAATAGAAGAAAATTTTTCCTAAGTTATGAAAACCTGCAGCTTTATCACTCTGGGATGTAAAGTGAACCAGTACGAAACTCAGGCACTGAGAGAGGCTATTATGTCAAGTGGATATGAAGAGGCTTCCTCGAATGTACCTGTTGATTTGTGTGTCATAAATACGTGCACGGTTACATCCACGAGTGACGATAAATCACGCCAGCAGATCAGGAAAGTAATACGGAACAACCCGGACGCGACCGTCATCGTTACAGGCTGCTACGCAGAATCAGATGCAGAGGCAATCAAGAAGATAGAAGGTGTCGGCTACGTCTTTGAAAAGGGTAGGGAGAGCAAGATAATTGAATTCGTAAAAACCGGTCTTGTTTCAGATAATAACTCCGTGCCGGTTCCCAGTAATATAAGAGATCCCCGCACAAAGAAGCTTCGTCGTAATGAATCCGCCTTCGATCTGAAGGTCAGTAAGTTTGATGGTCACACAAGGGCATTTCTCAAGATTGAAGATGGATGCGATATTTTCTGCTCCTACTGTATCATTCCTTATGTCAGAGGTAAGGTCACAAGCAAGAAGATAGACGATATCCTTTTTGAAGCTGAGCAGCTGGTAAGTAATGGTTATAAGGAAATTGTACTTACCGGTATCCATCTGGGCGCGTATGGCAAGGAAACCGGATATCAGCTGAATATTATAAATGTACTGGAAGAGCTGCAGGCCCTGCCGGGTTTAGAGCGGATCAGGCTAAGCTCAATAGAAGTAAATGAGGTTACGGATGATTTGATTGATATTATTGCAGATTCGGACAGGATCTGCCCTCATTTTCATCTGCCTCTGCAGAGTGGAGATGATTATATATTGAAGAGGATGAACAGGAAATATGACGCTGCTCAATATCTCGAAACAGTGGAAAGGATCAGAGGGAGGCTGGAATTGCCATCGATATCTACAGACATACTGGTTGGTTTTCCCGGAGAGAAGAGGATACATTTCGAGAATACAATGAAACTCTGTGAGCAGGCCGGATTCAGCAGGGCACACATCTTTTCCTATAGCCCGCGCGAAGATACTCCTGCCGCTAAAATGCCGGATCATTGCAAACCTTCTGATATTAAGGAGCGTAAAAAAGAGCTTGAGTTCCTGACAGCAGAAACCTCCCTGGAATACAAGAACCTGTTCGTCGGCAGGGATATAGGTATACTCGTAGAGAAAGAGAGAGACAAGAAAACAGGGAAATTATGTGGTTATTCGGACAGGTATATAAAGGCTCTGTTTGACGGCCCTGATGACTTAATGAACGAAATTGCAGATGTTCATGTGGAAAGTGTTTCACCTCAATCGGTTATGGGGAAGTGTTGTTCCCACGCAGAGCGTGGGAACAAGTAACGCCCCTGAATGTTATATTACGAAAATGAATCTTGATAAAATATCCACTCAATTAATATTTATTATCCTTTTCGGTGTTTCCTGCTTCTTGTGCGAAGTGAAATCTGCCTACTCTCTACCTGCAGATGACGTCACCCCGATTGTCAATGAAGAGTATTTCCCGGCGGTCCACAAGGCATTTACGAACGCCAAAAAGTCCATATTATGTGTCATGTACATGGCCAAACTGGACAAAGGGCATTCAGGCGGGGATGAATATCAACTGGTCCTTGATCTCATCAATGCACATAAAAGGGGAGTTAAGGTTCTGGTTGTTTTTGACCAGAACGTCAAATTCTGGGAAAAAGGCAAAAAAAGAGACAAATTAGAGAGAAAGAGCGAATATGCATACGATCTACTACTAAGTGCTGGTGTCCCAGTCTTTTATGACAGTGAAAACAGGGTAACTCACAGCAAGGTGATGGTTATTGATAGATATATAACGATTGTAGGAAGCACTAACTGGACTTATAGCGCACTCAGAAAGAACCATGAAGCATCCGTAATCATAAGATCACGGGACGTCGCAGTGGCATTTGAGCGGAAATTGAAGAAAATAGAGAAGTTATCAGCTAAGTAGCGTAATAATAACAGCGTAAAAATGCCTTGCATTAATAAATGGGCTTTGTTATAAAAGAAAGTTTCGATAATTCAAATAAT
>JABGRF010000304.1 GCA_018648405.1 Candidatus Scalindua sp. | reverse complement strand
TACCTCTATCTTATAACATAGAACCCCAGGAATATTTAGAGATTTTTGATGAGATATTGAAGAAAAGAGTTAAAAGCTTCAATCCGCAATTTGTGTTGATATCGTCCGGGTTTGATGCATATCGTTTAGACCCCATAAGCGGTCTAAGTTTGGAAGCTTCTGATTTCAATGCATTAACTAAACTGACACGAAATATTGCTAATGATTGTTGTGAAGGTAGAATTGTCTCCTGCCTGGAAGGCGGATATCACTTACTAGACTTGCCAAAATGCATAGAAGCACATTTAGACGGACTTGTGTGTGATATTTAGAAACAGATTGAAAGAACTTCAGGCTGGTTTATTACGCAGCAGCCTTCTGTTTATTAAGAAATTTGGCTAAGCGAGATTTTTTTCTTGATGCTGTCTTCTTGTGTATAATATTTTTAGCAGCAATTTTATCAAGCTTTTTTGTTACTATTGACAGGTGTTTCCCCGCCTCATCAAAATCATGGCTTTTGATGGCAGAAACAAACTTCTTTATCTGTGTTTTTAGTGCGGATTTGTCACTCCTATTTCTCATCCTACGTACGGAGTCTTGTCTTAGTGTTTTCTTCGCAGATTTCCTGATTGACATTAAACTTTTCCTTATATGCTCTGATCTAACCTACTCGTATTTAAAAGGATAAGTTTATGATATTGGATTACTGTTGTCAACAAAAAAACAAATAATCCTTGCTTTTACCGGAAATAATACTATATACTAATCCGATAAATTCCACTAATTTAAAGCTTTCAACCCTGAATAATATCGTTATAAAATGGAAGTAGCTATCTACCCAAATCCGGTCTTAAAAACCAAGGCAAAGCCAATTGAAGAGATAAACAATGAGGTTTGCCAGATTGCCGAAGAGATGCTGGAAACTATGTATAACGCCTGCGGAGTCGGTCTTGCAGCACCACAGGTCGGGTTGTCAATACGTTTAATTGTTTTAGACGTAACTGGCGAAAAGACAGGCGAAAGGGTATTCATAAACCCGTATATCAGTGAAGAAGAGGGCGAAACCTTAGAAGAAGAGGGTTGCTTGTCATTTCCGGATGTGCTGGGAAAGATCATACGATCACAACACATTAAGGTCATTGCATACAACCTCAAAGGAGAGAAGCTTGAGATCGAAGCGGAAGGCCTATTGGGTCGCGCATGGCAACATGAAATCGACCACTTGAACGGTTGTCTTTTTATTGAAAAAATGACTCCTGCAAGTACAATCGCCAACCAATCGAAACTAAAAGAGCTTGAACTCGCTTATCAAAATAACAAAGCCGGTGTTAATTAGTTTTTTAACCGTTCTCAATCAAATACAGTATGAATGTAGTTTTTATAGGCACGCCTGAATTTGCAGTTCCCAGTTTAAAATGCTTAATCGAATCTAAACATGACGTTGTAGCTGTTCTCACGCAAACAGATAAACCCAAGGGACGTAAAGGAAAGCCTGAAGCGCCTCCTGTCAAGAACATAGCTTTAGATGCAGGATTGCAGGTAATACAGCCTGAAAATGTAAATAGTGAGCAGGTCATAGAGGAACTTGAGAAGCTGAGTCCCGATGTAATAGTAGTTGTTGCTTTCGGGCAAAAAATTTCGGATAAAATACTGAATTTGCCTAAGCATAAGTGTGTAAACATTCACGCATCACTGCTACCTAAGTACCGAGGCGCAGCACCCATTAACTGGGCGGTCGTCAACGGAGAGAAAGAGACAGGAATCACCACCATCATTATGAGCAATAAAATGGATGCTGGTGATGTTATCATCCGTAAATCACTGACAATTGGCCCTGAAGAAACTGCAGGCGAGCTGGGAAACAGATTAAGCAGACTTGGCGCAGAGACGTTATTAGACAGCTTAACGCAAATTGAAACTGGAGATGCAAAATACACACAACAAGACGAAAGCCTCGTTTCACTTGCACCAAAAATCAAAAAAACAGACGGTCTTATTGACTGGAATCAAGAAGAAGAAAAGATACACAATTTTGTAAGAGGTATGAATCCGAAACCCGCCGCTTATACCTTCTTAACGAGAAATAATTCTAAAGAGAGAATAATAATCCTGAAGACTGAGAGGGATAACTCTTCTCATAACGAGACAGATATCGTTCCAGGAACAATCATGGATATTTCAAGTCAGGGCATCAGGACTGCAACAGGAAGTGGTAGTATATGGATCAAAGAGGTAAAGCCGGAAGGTAAACGAATGATGAGTGCTGACGCATTTTCAAGAGGAAACGATCTTAAAGTAAATTACTTGTTTCAATAAAACCTAATCGGACACTACTGAGTAGCCATCCGCTTTTGAAGACGTTCTCATAATCCGATAGTGTATAGTTAATTGGATGCAACTACCCGGACGGGCATAAATCTCTCAATTTAGATAAAAATTAAT
>JABGRF010000052.1 GCA_018648405.1 Candidatus Scalindua sp. | reverse complement strand
ATATGTCAGCACCTCCTGTTTCGTGGATGTCAGGAATCGGGAAGAAGTTGTGTATACTGGCGATCTTCACTTCATTCGTATTTTTCAGGAATTGTTTAATTCCATTGAATGTATCTTGAGAAATTCGGTATTCCAGCTCTATTTCCCGAAAGCCAAGACTGGCAAGACTCTCCATGAGTTTTTGCCCATCCTTAAATTCTCCGGATTTCCATACGGTTGAAATACCCAACATGATATTTATATTCTCCTTTAGATTTATTCAGACAGGATCAACAAGATTAACATGACAAAAACAGATCTTACGAAAATGCTATAGCACTTAACAAAAGAAAGTATTGATTGTTTGTTGCCGGTCAGATCTTTATGACAACACTATCATATGACCATTTATTGTAAGTATATTCAAATGATATCACATAACCCTTGAAATCAGGAGTTCTGTAATTAATGGATTGCAAATAGGTGTGATTTATAGAAACGGTACATCTATGTGTTCAAGGTGATCAAGAATAGTTCATTGAGTCAGCCCATTTAGCCTTAACTTCTTCTACGATTTCTTTCGTAATCTCACTACTGCCTTTCGTTCTGGCATAGGTTTCAACTTCACCAACTACCATTGGTCTTACAAACGCAGGAACCTTGGAGATCAGCGTGTTTGCATCATCAGTCCAGGAAACCGCCGCTGTTGCGACTGCCTGTGCCTCAGCTTCCTGTTCCCTCTTTATTTCCTTCTTTACAACCTCCTCGTCTTCATAGAATGGATTTGTTTCCACTTTCTGCCTGCTCTTCGTTATAAGGAGGTTACATTTAGCATCACGCAAAATATTTTCTGTCGCGCTTCCCAGATCCAATCCGTCAATAGCATGTATGCCAGTACGGCCCAAAACCAGAAGAGACGGCTTAACCTTGTCTATATACTGTAGTATCTGATCGTAAGGCTTTCCTTCAAGAAGTGTAGTTTTTAACTTTATACCAGACTCCGTTACCTTTTTTAATGCACTTTCAAGATGCCCCTGATAAATCTTTTCTAGACCCTTGTCTATAACATCCTCATGAAGCTTTTCCTGCTCGTCAGATTTGAAAACTTCACCCATTTCTCCGGATAGGATCTTGGCTATTCCATTAAAGGCAACATGATGATAATGCGGATCATAGACGGACACGGCCTCTATTTCCAGATTATATTTCACTGCCAAATCAGCAGCCATTTCAACTGCCCTGAAAGACTGTTCGCTACCATCAACTGTTACTATTATCCTGCCTTCGAGTGGTCTTTCATTTTTCACTATTAATACATCTGTATTAATCCGCCTGACAACTCTTTCACAGACGCTGCCTATTGCATTTTCCTGTACCTCGCCAAGGCCTCTGACACCAATAATCACAAGATCATAATCATTTTTGTTGATATCATTCACCAACTGAATATAGTTCTTGCCTTCCTGGATGTTTCGCGCAAAAGGAATGTTTTGTTCTTTACTCTTTTTTTCGAGGCTATCTAGATATGAATCTGAAATCATTCGAAGTCCGCGACCTATCAGAGAATTGTGATACTCTCTCTGCTTCTTAAGTTCGCTCTCTTCTTTATATTTTTCAGGTAATCCAACTTCCATCTCTTTGAACCGTTTGTGGTGTAGACTGGCAGCGTAAACGTGCCCTCCTATCAGTTCAGAATTGGATTTCTTTGCGATGGATATCGCGAGTCCTTCACAATAATTGGAATATTTTGAATTATCCAGAGGAATGAATATTTTCTTATACAACTTCAACTCCCAGCATTAATAGTTACTTTTTTTCTGAAGGCCCTTCTTGAGCCAACTTCTTCCACTCTCTAACAGCTCCGATTGCGAAGAATGCACACAAGAAGATTAAAACACTCCATATAACCGCCTGCGGGGTTTCTTTTCCTTTTTCATCTACAACAACCTTTGCAGCTTCTGCCTCTTCATTACCAGAAGAATCCCCACCCTCTTTCGACTTTGCAATTGTCAGGCCTCTCAGATAACCTATCAAGCCCTTTATCATAGTCTCATCAAGTGTTCCTCCCCATGGAGGACATAGGGTAGACTTTTCCATAGCAGCAGATCCATTTGTAATAAAGTTTACAAGATATTCATCAGTCAGTGCAGCCATATACTCGACATTAGTTAGATCTGTCGGACTCGGCTTAAGATCTATGGTAAAGTAGATTCCCTTTCCATTAGCCGATTTACCGTGACATGGACTGCAATAATAGAGAAATGCTCCTTTTGGAGAGGTCAGATAATCCTTTGTTGTTTCAATCAGTTCATACTTCTTCTCTGGTTCAGTAGATTCGCCTTGAGCAGTCTCTGCCTGATCCCCTTCAGAACCATTTACATAATTGATTGATGTTCCAGCTACAGCAAAGAAACATACGATTACGATTATATAATTTTTTATCAGTAT
>JABGRF010000053.1 GCA_018648405.1 Candidatus Scalindua sp. | reverse complement strand
GCAACCCATAAAGATCTGCTTAAAGAGATCAAAGAAGGTAATTTCAGAGAGGATCTATACTACAGGTTAAAAGTTGTTGAAATTTTACTTCCACCATTGAGAAATCGCAGGGAAGACATTATAATACTAGCTGAAAATTTTATACAATATTTCTCTGATAAACACAGAAAAAACGTAAAATCAATATCAAATGATGCAGTAAAGATTTTTACTAAGTATTCGTGGCCCGGTAATGTAAGAGAGTTACAAAATGTTATAGAGAGCGCTGTTGTAATGGCGAATGCAGAAACTCTCGAAATTAGCGACTTCCCGGAAGAGATTAGCAATTCTGATATTAACCGTAGCTTCGATTATAATTTACCGTTCAGAGACGCGAAAAAAATTGTCGTAGATACCTTCGAAAGAGACTTTGTGAGCAGGAAGTTAGCAGAAAATAATGGTAACATAAGTAAAACTGCTGAAGCACTCGGTATGCACAGGCAAAGCTTACAGCAAAAAATTAAAGATCTTAATATGAAACAGTCATGAAAAATAATTTTGTCCACCTACATGTCCATAGTGATTATAGCCTGCTAGACGGTGCATGCAGGATCAATGACCTTGTCGATAAAACTAAAGCTCTAAACATGAAGAGTGTCGCGTTGACAGACCATGGCAACATGTTTGGGGCAATCGGATTTTACGAATACGCCAGGCAAAATGATGTAAAACCCATCCTGGGGTTTGAAGCATATGTTGCTCCGGGCAGTAGATTAACAAAAGAGGGCGGTAAACAGAAAACATATCACTTGACGCTTTTGGCTGAAAATTTAGACGGGTACAGAAACCTACTGAAGCTGTCATCATCTTCATACCTGGAAGGCTTTTATTATAAGCCACGAATAGACAAAGAGTTTTTAAGTGAACATTCGAAGGGAGTAATCTGCCTGAGCGGATGTATGCAGTCGGAAATAAATCAAAACCTGCTGAATAATGATTATGAAAAGGCAGTAGGCGTTGCATCTCAATACAAAGATATTTTTGGTATCGATAATTTCTATCTGGAACTGCAGAATAATAGAATTGAACGCCAGGATGAGTTGGTGAAGGAAGCATTAAAAATCAGTCAGGATCTGGGATTAAACACAGTTGCTACTAATGACATACACTATATGGAATCTGACGATTATGCTGCCCATGACACACTCTTATGTATAAATACGAGAAAATCCATACATGATGTCAAAAGGATGCGCTTAAGCACTAATGAATTCTATTTTAAAACACAGGAGCAGATGGAAAAAACATTTGGGGATTTACCGGAAGCGATAATGAATACATCATTGATCGCTGACAGATGCAATGTTGAACTTGATTTAAATACAATGCACCTGCCCAGATTTCACCCGAGAGAAGATTCTCTCTGTTACAAACCAGGTATGACTAATAAACAGCACCTGAGAAAACTCTGCGAACACGGAGCTATAGAGTTATATGGAAAAATTGATAAGGTAGCCAGCGATAGATTAGACCATGAACTGGGTGTAATAGAAGAAACCAATTTTGTTGACTATTTTCTCATTGTCTGGGACTTCATTGATTATGCGATAAAAGAACAGATACCAGCCATAGCTCGTGGTTCAGGTGCGGGCAGTTTAGTCGCCTATCTGCTCGGAATCTCAAACATCGATCCTATAAAATACGATCTACTGTTTGAAAGATTCCTGAACGCCGAAAGACTTTCCATGCCTGATCTTGATATCGATTTCTGTGCCGAGGGTAGAGATAAGGTAATTCAATATGTGCGAAAACGATATGGTGGGGATAGCAATGTAGCACAGATTATCACCTTTGGTACCATGAAAGCTAAAGCTGTGATCAGGGATGTTGGCAGGGCCATGGACATACCGTTACCTATAGTTGATAAAGTCGCAAAATTAATTCCACCCACTCTGGGTATCACATTAAAAGATGCTCTTGAAGAGGAACCGGAACTGAAAGCCATGCGTGACGGTGATCCGCAGATACAGGAGCTGTTCAATATTTCTACAAAACTCGAAGGGCTGCGAAGACATGCCTCTACACACGCCGCCGGTGTGGTTGTTTCTGACGAACCACTAACCAACTACATCCCGCTGGCAAAGAACAAGGATACAGTGATAACACAATATGATGGTGAAACCCTTGTTGAGAAGATAGGCCTGTTAAAGGCTGATTTTCTTGGAGTAAGGAAGTTCACTGTCATTGATAAGGCAAGGCTGCTTATAAAGGCGACAACCGGAACAGTTATTAATATCAATAAACTACCGATAGATGACAAAAAAACATATGACTTGTTGTCACGAGGTGATGTTAAGGGTGTTTTCCAGGTAGAGACAAGCAGAGGCTTCAGAGACTTGCTGATGAAACTTAAACCTGATAAATTTGAAGACGTATTACCACTGGTTGC
>JABGRF010000227.1 GCA_018648405.1 Candidatus Scalindua sp. | reverse complement strand
TGGATCCCTCTTCACTGTTTTGTGTTGGTGATTACGACCAGAGTATTTTTGCATTCAATGGCGCCAATATAAATCTCATCGGTTCTTTTTCAAAAAAGTTTCCCGGTGCGAAAGTGTTCTCTCTCAAAAAAAATTATAGATCAACCGCCTTAATCCTCTCACTGGCAGATAGAGTGATAAAATTCAATGACAGGATATATCCAAAAGAGTTGATTGTTGTCAGGAAAGATGACCCCATAAGCCCGACACTACTAGAATTTGATGAACTTTTTGAGCAGTATAGTAAAGTTTCATACATGATAAAAGCAAACTCCTCAAATTACGAAGATGTAGCTGTGATATTCAGGAATAACTCTTCAGCAGATGGGATAGAGGCAAGTCTGAGAGAGCTTGGCATACCGTGTAAAAGGAAAGGTGGGAAAAGCTTTTTTGATGCTAAAGAGGTAAAAATACTTTTCGATATGTACTCGTTTTTTGTAAACCCAAAGGACATGATGGCCTTTATTCATATTTTCGAATACTCGAAAGGCATCGGTAGTGCAACAGCAAAGGATATTTTTGAAGCGTTGAAAAGGCTGGGCCGTGGTTCCGCTTATGAGGGTATTTTGCATCCGGACACTAGTATTAGAAACCCATTTGAACAGCGAAAAGTAAATTTCCAACTAGCCCTTTTTGATGATTTTGTCCATTTAGAAAGTGAATCTAAATTTTCACACCTGGAGCTGGACGATAAGATTTCAAACAGTTCAATACTCAAACATCCAAAGTTTACAGATGAAAGTGCCAGATTCTTTAATGATTTTTATCTGTTATATAAAAGAATAGTAAGGATCAAAAAACCAATCTCTATGGTCGAAGCAATAAGTGAATCAAAAATCTACAAATACATCACCGATATTTTAGCTGATCAAAGGGCGTTAGACAGAAACAAGAAAATAAATGAGGAGGTAAAAGAGAGAGCCCTTCTAAATATTAAAAGAAAGGTTGCCCTTATTAAAGAGCTTACAAAGGGTTATACCGATAATCAACGATTTCTCAATGCCATGATACTCGGTTCAAATGAGCTTACAAAGGGCGAGGGAGTTAACCTCTTAACTGTACATGCCAGTAAAGGTCTGGAGTTTAAAGATGTTTATATCCTGGATTTAATGGATGGCCGTTTTCCCAATAGGAAATTAGCGAATAAAGGTGGGAGTATAGACGAAGAGAGAAGACTTTTTTATGTGGCGGTAACAAGAGCAAAAGACGGATTATGGTTGTCTTATGCGAAAGTAGACAAGGTCAAGAAGCTAAGATTCTATCCATCACTTTTTTTATATGAAGCAGGGCTTATAAAAAACAGAGAAGAGCATCAGAAGCTGTTAGATGAAAAATATAAATAAGATCTGCTCCTAACGTTCAAATCAGCAGCGCGGTATTTGCGCTATGATTAGATGTTTTCTTCAAACGTTCTATCCTGAAGATTTATCTGCTAACAGAATAGGGCCGCATACCCGGCATTTGGGTTTAGTTGTCCAGTGCCACCATGCCGGTAGTAGTCTGCTGCATTCCGGACACCGACCGCTGATTACACCCCACAGGCAGTAGCCGGAGGATATAAGAAATGGTATCACTAATATAGACTCCAGATGTGGAACCTCCATATAGAAGCATATTATAAAAAGGAAGGAGAAGATGGCAAGGCAGATAGGTGTTCCGAACCAGAATCGCCATCTCTTCTTGCGCAACAAGCTTACCTTCGTATTATATTCCTCTGAGTCTTTGTCCATACACACCTCTCAATCGAGCGATTAAATTATAGATCTGAATTAATCAATATTTCTGAAGCTTCTTTTAATTGATTGTATCATGGAAATCAAGTGAAAGTTTAGATTAGAGGGTAGGGTTAAGTTTTGTGTTTACCTGTTTTTCAGAGGAAAAACCCGTAGCTATCCAAAGTTTTTAGGTGTAAAATTTATTAAGTTTGAAATCTGTCTTTGTCGCGAAAACCTTCAGGTTTCCATTATTCTGACTAAGTGTGTAATGGAAGGCTAAAGACGTTCCGCTACAAATATTATAAGCTGTTATTCTCTCAAAGAAGAAACTTGGTTTTTATGGAATTAGTATCATGAATATACCTGAATTTGCTGTCAAGCGTCCGATAACGACGTTGATGATAATCCTGAGTGTTTTAGTAATTGGCTGGATATCATTGTACCGGATTCCTCTATTATACATTCCTGAAATTTCGGGCCATACCCTTAGAGTAAACGTTCCTTACAAGTCGTCTTCTCCGCAGGAGGTAGAGGATTTAATAACGCTGCAGGTAGAGGATGCTCTCGGTACAGTCAAGCATGTTGAAACAATTGAATCAATCTCTACAGATGTGAATTCAGAGGTATCTCTAGAGTTTAAAATGGGTACGAATATGGATCTTGCTACCTTGGAGGTAAGGGACAAGATAGAACAGATAAGGAACGATCTTCCGGATGAAGTTGATAACATCCGCATTTTTCGATTTAAGTCGGGTGATCTGCCGGTTGTAGAGTTCAGTATATCAATACAGGGTGATATCACTGAGTTATTTGATATTGTTGAAGATGTCATTAAACCTAAGATTCAGAGGATAAATGGTGTTGCGAGCGTAGACGTTCGCGGTATAGAAAAGAAGCAGTTATTGGTAGAGCTGGACCTTGATAGGCTTAAATCTCATAACATTGATACGTACTCTCTTAGAAGGTATTTGAGGACAAATAATATAAACGTATCAGCGGGTGACTTGGTAGAGGGGGCAACAAAGTATAAAATCCGGGTAATAGGAGCGTTTCAAAATGTTAATGAGGTTGCGTCCTTACCTGTTAACAGGAAGGGCATAAGGCTTTCAGACGTTGCTGATATCAGATATGACTATTCTGACAAAGAAAGTTATCAGAGACTCAATGGACGGAATGCGGTTAAGGTGAGAGTAATGAAATCATCTGATGCAAACATGGTGGCTGTGGCCAGAGAGATCATAAATACGGTTAACGGAATTAAGGTCGATCCCAGGATGAAAAAGCTGGAGATGTATGTATATCGTGACAGGTCTCAAGCAATACTGGAAAGACTGAAAAATTTGAGGAATGCCGGCTTGTTGGGAGGGGTGCTGGTAGTTGTCATACTCTTCTTTTTTCTGCGTAACGTTAGAAGCGCGTTGATAATAACCGCGGCAATTCCGATTTCAGTATTATGTACGTTTTGTCTGATGTTTCTGATGAGAAGGTTTGCCGGCTCAGAGGTGACTCTGAATATTATTTCACTCACGGGATTGATGCTGGCAATAGGGATGATGGTTGACCCCGCGGTTGTAGTGCTTGAGAATATCTTCAGGCATAAACAGGAGAAAAATCTGGGACTAAGGGAGGCCGCTATTTTAGGAAGTAAGGAGGTAGGAGTGGCGGTTATTGCAGCAACAGCTACAACCATATGCGTCTTTATACCACTGGTATTTCTTTCAAAATCCAGGATGGGTGTCTTTATGCATGACTTTGGTATATCAATATGCTCTGCATTGGTCTCATCGCTATTTGTGGCATTGACATTGATACCATTGGTTGCCTCAAGATTTCTGCACTATCCTGAGTCATCTAATTCAATGGAAAAACATAGTAGGACCATCAGGAAACCTGAGTCTTCTCTAATAAAGAAACTGACTGCCCGTTATACAAAATTTGTTGAGCTGACGTTGAGATTCAGGTGGGTCACTGTTGTGGTTGCAATATTAATAGTAGTTTTAGCTTTCTATCTGTATGGAAAGCTGGAAACGGAAGTGGTCAGACGGGGTATTTATAGAGAATCGCGTTTACAGGTAGATGTACCGAGGAGTTACAGCATAGACGATACAAAAAAACTATTTGAGCGATTAGAGAGGATCTTGCAGGAAAATAAAGAGGAATTGGAGATCGAAACTGTCTCCTGTAACTTTGACAGGAGCGAAGGTACTCTGTCAGTCTACTTTGTAAAGCAGGAAGTTGCAAAAAGGCCGGTATCTGTTTTGGAGAAAGAGATGAGATTTCTGTTTCCGGTAATTCCGGGCGTTAAATATACGAAGAGATTCAGGCACGGTCGTGGCGGTAGTGGCAGAGAGATTAGTATTGAAATCAAAGGGAGAAATATTAATACACTAACCAGGTTGTCAGACGATATAAAGGATCGGTTAGCTTCTGTGACGGACTTGTCTGACGTTCAAACTAATCTGGAAAAGGGTAAAGATGAAATAGTTGTGTCGATTGATAGAGAGAAAGTAAAGAGGTATGGATTAACTTCTGAGAGGATCGCCTTTGGAATTGCTGGTTCTCTGGGAAACAGGGCGGTGAGTAAGTTCAAGATCGAAGATAGTGAAATTGACATAGTGCTTCAGCTCAAGGAGGAAGACCGGCAGCGTCTGGATCAGTTAAAGAACTTTGAGTCAGAAAACAGTGAAGAAGAAAGTGTGGTATTAGGAAGGGTAGTTGATTTTGAACAAAGGAGAGGCCCTGAGGCGATTGAAAGAAAAGATCGGAAACCAATCGTCATAATAACGGCACAGTATAACAGTAGGGGGCTCAAAAAAATCAGGGATGGTATTATGGAGAAGATGGCCGGTTTTAACCTGCCTGCCGGATATGAGTGGAATCTGGGAGAGGAATTTAGAAGATTTGAACGTGAAGAATCTGAAACAAAATTTGGGTTGATTCTGGCCATAATATTGATTTATCTGATAATGGCGTCACTGTTCGAATCTTACATTCATCCGCTGGCAATCCTGCTGGCAATACCATTTGCATTTACAGGTGTAGCAGTTGCTTTTTCGGTTCTAGATGTACCTCTTGACAGTGTTTCTCGTCTGGGATTACTGCTTTTGTGTGGTCTGGTAGTGAATAATGCGATCGTACTTATTGATTACGTTAACCGTTTGCGAAGGGATGGCATGGAGAGACATGATGCTATTGTCAAGGGTGGTAAAGATAGAATGAGGCCTATACTGATGACTACTTTTACCACCATTCTGGGCCTTTTACCGATGGTGCTTCCGCTTTTTCTGCCTTTTCTGTTTGGACCGTTTGAGGGCAGGGGGAGTATCTGGGCACCGGTAGGGTTGGTTGTGATCTCAGGTCTGATTACGTCTACAATATTGACTCTGGTAATTATGCCTACAATCTATTCGTTAATTGATGATTTTGGGATGTGGATAAAGAAAGTTTTTGCTTTTGCCTGATTTAGTTTTTTGATTTTTGAAAACGGTTACGCCTTAAAAAGAGATATTTATGGTCAATGCTTCAAGAGTGCTTAATATCGTATTAAAACATTGTTTTTCCTGACATTATGTCTGCCTGAAAAATAGTTCCTATCTGGAATTGGACAAATTGTCAGATGCGTGTGAACACATTCAAAAGAACAATTCTGATTATAGATATAATAATTCCGCATAACTCTTAATACCAAAAGAACTTAAGCATATCTGTGGTATGGCCTGAATCGTGGCACATTTATTGCAAATTAAAAGTAAAAGAGAAACAATGCTTTACTTTTTCTTTCGATATTCATGGAGGTATTTGTGATGGAATTATTACATGATAGTGATGGATTGGAGGGAAGCCTGGATTGTCAGCTGAAACGTCTTGAAGAGAAAATAGAGACAAGCCAGCCCGTTGCCTTAATGAAGGATCTGCACAGGATTGATGATGAAATCAAGCATTTCAAAGATGTGGAAATAACAACAAACACAGTCGTTTCGTCAGTAAAAGAGCATGAAGAAACTATTAAAAAATTAGAAGAGAGAACAAGGGATAAGTTTGCAGAAATGACTTCTCAGAATAAGGCAACGGAGGCAATGGTTGCTGACAAACATAACGATTTAATATCTAAGATAAATGGTATTAGCAGTAGAGTCGACAATTTAGAAGAGAAAATAGAATTAGCCGTACGTGAGCTGAAGTCAGAAGCGAGAAAAACTTCGTTTCTACGAAAGCTGTTATGGTTGGATTAAGACAATATATATCTTCCGCGACTTAGTTACCTTACACTTTCGCTCATATCAAACTTGAAGCCTGCCCGACTTATCAGTCTGGCAGGCTTCACCGCACTCTGTTATTTCGGCTTGAAAACATTCAGACAATAATGTACCATTTTTGAGAATGAAGATAAGGAATTTATTATTAATCTTGGTGCCGGTATTGCTTTTTGCCTGTGCAGCATTAAAACCTGTGGGAGATCTTACCGACAAGGAGTTAGTTGATAGGTACTATAAAGTCGATCTTAATCTCTATATGGTGAAACGTGCAGCCGCAAAATCAAATCCGTCGAACTATTCCGGTGTGTCCGGCAGTACGCGAGGCGGTTATAGCAGCAGGGATTCAGAGAAGATAAAAAAAATGGAAGGTAAATTAGCAATCATGAAACAGGAAATGAATAAAAGAGGATACATGCCTTAGTGCTATTCCGCAAAAGATATCCGAAGATTTAATCATGAATTTGCCTGAGCTCGTTTTTGTTGAAATGCTCGGTAGATTTTTTATCAGCTTCCTGAAAGTGCTTCACCAGCCAAGTCTTTAAATATTCAAGTATTTCATTTGCAGTTTCGGAATCACTATCAACTATTATTTTACGATAGGCAAGCGCTTTAGAGGAAAAATCCTGGTGCTCTTCTTTGTGATATTGATATCCAGGATATTTAAAAATTTTCATGTAGGACTCTTCGGTTGTAAAATGTCTGACAGCATCCCTGTTAATATGAGATAATACTTCCTTTAACTCATTAGGACTATCCTGTTGCTGCTTCGCATCAATAGCTTTATCAACAGTGCCAATAATCTTCTTCTGGTCCTCATTAATTGACGCTGGGTACATGCGGTATTTGTTATTTTTCTCATCCATTACCAACCTCCCATTCTGGATAATCATGTTAAACCGAAAAGTAGTAGAGGCATTAATAACAAAGCCTGTGCCATGGTCGATAGTTTCTTTTAGTTCAAATTACAAAAAGTGATATATTCCCGTAAGCCACTGAATAGCGGGAACATAAAAGAGGATTGTAACGGTTGTGATTTAGAGCTGTGTATCATTTTTTGCTATAAATTAATAACATAAGTGTGCCATGGCACACTTATGTTATGGCGCACTTGTGTGACAAATATTAATTAGAAAAACTATATATTATTGATGATTTTTTTTAAAAAATTGGTAGAATACCGGAAATTTTTGTTATGTAGAGATGTATCTACTGATAATGCTAACACGCCTTTTGAACCTCTCTCATGTAGGTGTACAGGGAGGGATTGAGGTAGCTTATTGAAACCTTGTAAAATGTTGTTTTGAGAGATGGTAAGGATATGAAATACAGAAGAATAGTTTTTGGATTATTTCTTGGTCTCTTTTTGCTTATGTCTACTTCTTCTCTACTCTGGGCGGGAGAGCCTGGAGATCTCATTAAGGGGATCATCCTAAAGGATATCTCCCTGGAGGAAGGAGAAGGCCTGGATGAACGTAAGCAAGAACTCTGGAGAGAGATCTCTCAATCTCTTGATTTTGCAGAGATTGCGAAGAGGGTAATGGGCAAGTACTGGAAGGAACGTTCCCCTCAAGAAAAAGAAGAATTTGTAGAATTATTTGTCAATAATGTTAAAAGCGCCTGCATGAGAAGAACAGGTCCTCGTTTTGGAGAAGAGATTGTTTCTCTAAGTGAAAAAGCAAATAAACGATATGCCAGAGTGCATATTGTTCTCTTAAAAAGAACAGTAGAAGAAGTGTCCGCAGATTTTCGGTTAATTAAAGAAGATGGAAAGTGGCAGATTTATGATTTGATTTATCAAGGAGTAAGTCTGGTGCATAATTACCGCAGCCAAATTTATAACTTCCTGCTTAAATCGTCATATGAGGAGTTGGTTCAGGAGTTGAAGAAGAGGCAGAGCAAAGAATAAAACATTTCGATAAATATCCCATACCCGTAGTAATCTAAATATTATACTTTATAGCTTGTTTCTATGCTCCTGCCACACTGCACGTGGAAATGGCTGCTTCCAGATTTCTTGATGTTATCAACTGCTTTTTGTTACGTCCTCGTAATCATCCCTGGTATTCAGATTCTTGATTGAATTTTTAAAACTATCCGATAAATTCAGATTGTCCAGTTCTACTATTTTGACATTAACATGCGGAAAGAAGCTGGTTATTCGCAGGTTGTCCTCTTCAAGTGATCTCTTGATCGGATCAATACACTTTTTTGAATAGAATGCGTGTAACGGTTCCAGCCCTTTTTCGCTCTTTGGAATTACGACATCGTATTCTTTTGTAAGATCCTTAAGGTGATTTATGAGCTCTGGTCCAATAAAAGGCATGTCGCACGCAAGCATAAAAGTGTGTAAACTACTGGAGTTAATGAGGCTGGTGTAAATTCCGCCTAATGGTCCTTTGCCGGGATAGACATCTTTGAAAATCGATAAATTCAGATATTCGTACTCTGACGATGTGTTAGCTGAGATGAAAATATCATCAAATATTTCTCTGAGCAACTCGATCTGCAGCTCAATGAACGTCTTGCCTTTTAGTTCAAGAAATGCTTTGTTAGAACCCATTCTGCTGCTCTTGCCACCAACTAGTATTGCGGCATTCATAGATTATATCCTCTGACCTGAAAAATATTTAATTATTAAGCAAAAAATACTTTAGCAATGTCGTACCAGTAGTTATCGACAGTCTTGTTTTGTCCTATTATCCCCTTAATGTCTACGGGTACAATCTCATTACCCTCTAAGACGACAATTTTTCCAAATTCACCCTTATGTATCGATTCTATGGCAGCTATGCCAAAACGGGTAGAAAGAATGCGATCGAATGCTGTGGGAGTGCCTCCCCTCTGTGTGTGTCCCAATACCGTATATCGTGTCTCAAAACCTGTTCTCTTTTCAATTAAATTTGCTAGTACCGCACCTACACCTCCCAGCATTACATGTCCAAAAGCATCTTTGTTTGCACTTTGAAGGATAAAACCTTCTTTTTCTTGATCTTCGACAGGTATTTTTACTCCTTCTGACACAACTACAATACTGAACTTTTTGCCACCATCATGTCTTCTAATTATTGATTGATAAACGTTCTCCATATCTACAGGTTTTTCAGGTATCATGATGACGTCCGCACCACCGGCAATACCTGCAAATGTAGCAATCCAACCGGCATGCCTTCCCATGACCTCTACTACCATCACCCTGTTGTGTGATTCTGCGGTGGTATGTAGCCTGTCAATAGCTTCCATGACTATATTTACTGCGGTATCAAAGCCAAAGGTGTAATCGGTACACAAAATATCATTATCTATTGTTTTGGGAATTCCAATAACATTGACACCCATCTCAAACAGCTTGTATGCAACACCCTGAGTATCATCTCCTCCTATTGCAACAATTGCGTGCAAGTCGAGCTCTCTAATGTTCTCCAGGATTTTTTCAGGATCGCCTTTATTATCTGGCCCAAATGGATTTGTTCTGCTTGTCCCAAGTATGGTGCCACCTCTGGGGAGAATTCCAGAAACACTATGCATGTTCAATTCTTCAACCATTCCTTCGATTAAGCCATGCCATCCTTCGCGTATTCCGTATACTTTGTAGTTGTAGTCTTTGATGCCTTTTCTAACAACTGCGCGGATTGTTGCATTTAATCCAGGGCAATCACCGCCTCCTGTTAAGACGCCTATTTTTTTCATAAGGGTGTTCTCCAGTTTTTTATTTTAGGAATGGGTTATGTGCTTTTTCATTTTCTATTGTTGTAGAAGGACCATGTCCCGGATGCACAATAGTGTTGTCGCCCAGTGGGAAAAGCCTCTCTTTTATTGAATTGATCAACGTTTCATGAGAACCACCGGGTAAATCTGTTCTCCCAACGGATCCTGCGAACAGAGTGTCTCCAACGAAGACGTTGTTGTCTGAGTAATAGCAAACACAACCGGGTGAATGTCCGGGGGTGTGAATGACTGTAATAGACTTGTTGCCTAAAGTAATCTCTTCACCGTTATTGATATATTTATTAACTTCCGGTTTTGGTATAGGGTTTAGACCAAACGATGTAGCTTGCTCACTTGCATTCTCTACAAGAAAGAGATCATCCTTGTGTAGAATGAAATCTATCTTGAAATGATCCTGTATTGCTTTCACGCCTCCAATATGATCAAAATGTGCGTGTGTATTAATGATAAATTTTGGATTGAGTCCTTCTTTATCTATGGTACTGATAATTTCCTCTGCGTTGTCACCAGGGTCAATAATGGCTGCTTCTTTTGTCTCTTCGCACCCTATTATATAACAATTTACTTCTAATGGGCCTACTACAATATTCTTAATTATCATTAAAGTGCTCTCTAAAAAAACTGAAAAATTAAGGATATTTATTTTAAGCTTAAATATCGCGTTTGTACAACTTATAAATTTGTAATTTCCATATAAATCGAATTCATGTCACTTTAATTTATTAGGAGAGTTTAAAGGTGTTTTGTACAGGATTTATGGTTTTTTTTGCTTCATTTTGATCTGTTTTATGCTATTATCCACCGTTATATTACTTACACGAGTACTAATTATTATCAGGGAGAGAAAATATGATAGTGGCTGAGTCAAAACCATTTAAAGAAATATATGAGTTGGTTAAAGACTTCAGTAGGATTTGTGTAATTGGCTGTGGAGATTGTGTGACGGTATGTCATACCGGCGGTCAAAAACAGGTGGAAGAACTCGCACTGAAATTACGCATTGCGGCGAAAAGAGATGGCCGAACGCTTGAGATAAAAGAGGAGACGGTTTTAAGACAGTGTGAACAGGAGTATGTAGCGCCAATAGGAAACTATATTAATGATTATGATGCTGTCGTTTCTATTGCATGTGGTGTGGGAGTACAAACATTAGCAGAAAAATATACACCGGTAAGAGTATTGCCGGGATTAAATACTACTTTTATGGGCGCACCGGTAGAGCCAGGATTGTTTTTAGAGAGATGCGCAGGTTGTGGTGATTGTGTTCTTGATAAAACTGGCGGTTTTTGCCCTGTAAGTAGATGTTCAAAAAGTTTGATGAATGGTCCATGCGGAGGATCGATGGGTGGTAAATGTGAAGTCTCGGATGATGTACCGTGTGTATGGAATCAAATATACGTCCAGCTTGACAAGCAGCAGATGATGCATTATATGGACGACATTAGACCGCCGAAAAATTGGTCGGTAAGTACCGGTAGTGCACCACGTAGATTAGAAATCAAACATCTTCAAATGGAGAAGAAATAATGGATCAACCCGT
The DNA here is from genome assembly GCA_018648405.1 of Candidatus Scalindua sp. Taxonomy (GTDB): domain Bacteria; phylum Planctomycetota; class Brocadiia; order Brocadiales; family Scalinduaceae; genus Scalindua. The sequence continues at coordinate 4,712 of JABGRF010000227.1, read as the reverse complement.
TAAGATTAAAGAAGACGTTTATTGGATTGGTTCACTAGACCCGGGTCTAGTGGTATTTGATATTGTTATACCGACAAAGCATGGTACAACGTATAACGCCTACCTGGTTCGTGGCGAGAAGATTGCGGTCATAGAGACAGTGAAATCTTATTGTGTCGATGACTTTATTTCAAAAATAAGATCGTTAGTCAGGCCGGAAGATATTGATTATATAATTATCAATCACACAGAGCCGGACCATTCGGGCGGTTTGATCAGATTGATGGAGTTAGCGCCCAAGGCAATTCCTGTATTTTCCAGAGGCGCCAGAACTTTTGTGAAGAACATTCTGCACAAAGAATTTGATTACATGGAGGTGAAAGCGGGTGACAGTATTGATCTTGGCGGTAAGGTACTTAAGTTTATATCCGCACCATTCCTCCATTGGCCTGATACCATGTTTACGTATCTTGAAACCGATAAAATACTATTTCCCTGTGATGCGTTTGGTTCACATTATTGCAGTGATAAGAGATTTAATGATGAGTTGGACTCCAAGGAAGATGCATTTACTGCGTATGAATTTTACTACGACACCATATTAAGGCCTTTCAAGAAGCACGTTATTGATGCTCTGGACAACATAAAGGATACTGATATAGAGATTATTGCTCCATCTCATGGCCCAATATTAAGGGAAAACATAAAGAAATATATTGATTCTTATAGAGAATGGGCAGGAAAAACAAAAAAATACCCTGACAAAAAAAAGATAGTAATTATATATGTTTCATCATACGGCAGCACAAAGAGGATGGCAGAGTCTATCTATAGAGGGGCGTGCCTCCCTGACGCAGATGTTTCACTTTTAGATGCTGCAGAAATTGATATGGACTCCTTACTTGACGAAATTGATGCCGCAGATGGTATTATCCTTGGGACTCCTACGCTAAATGCGAAGGCCCCAAAACCAATATTTGATATTATTTCAAGTTTGGTAACACTGAATATCAGGGGTAAGGCGGCGGCGGTCTTTGGATGTTACGGATGGAGCGGAGAAGCCGTGCAGATAATTGAAGATATATTAAAAAGTTTACGTTTCAAGATAGTTCTTGAAGGTTGTAAGTTAAGGATGACACCTTCAGAAGAAGCGCTGAACGGATGTGAAGAGTTTGGTAAAAAATTTGTATCTGCTATCTAATACCATGATATGGAATCAATGTACTTGAATACCGGGAGATGTAGATTGCCCACCCTTAACCGATCATGCCATTAACAAAACCTTCCCTTTTGATAATGTAAATCCCTGTTTATAATATTTCCAAAAATTATTAGGAGATTATCCATTGCAGAAGAAGAAAAGTGTTGAAGAAAAAGAGGATGTAACATTAAGCATCGTGGAAACTGCGATGGCTGAAGAACTTAAAGCAAGTGCATTGTACAAGAGGATTTCAGAACAGCTTGAAGACAAGGCAGCGAAGCTTAAGTTTGATGTAATGTCGAATGCAGAACAAAAGCATTATGAACGATTAAGAAAATGGTATGAGGAGAGTTTTGGTAAAATCCCGGAAGATAAGAAGATAAAAACGTCAAAAGCCGTCAAAATAGAGACGCCTGAAAAGAGCGCAAAGTATGAGGATGTAATTAAAATAATAATAGGCACTGAAGAAAATGCCTGTAAATTTTATGAAGATGCGGCAAAGAAAACAGAAGATGAAGGTGCTAAGAAACTGTTTGAAACACTTGTGAAAATGGAACGTGCTCATGTTACACAATTCAAGGATGAATTTCGAGTAATGACAGAACCCTCACTCTTGTTTGCAGAGGAAGAAATCCCATGGATGCTGGAAGTGTGAGAGACAATGATCGAATTTAACAACTGAAAGGAGTTTAAGTACTAAATATGTGGCAAGAAATTGTAGATATTATAAATGAGGGTAAGAAGTTTATTATAACGACTCATCTCTTTTCAGAAGGAGATGCAATTGGGTCTGAACTTGCACTTAAAAGGTTTTTATGCGGAATAAATAAGGATGCAGTAATAGTAAACAATGAGGCACTGCCTGCTGTTTACCGTTGCTTTGATACCGATAGAGATGTTAAGTTTTTGAGAAATAAGGATGTTAATATAAACCTTAATGATTTTGACGCCATATTTATTGTTGATGTTGCAGATTGGAGTCAGCTGGGTGATTTTGCGGATATGATAAAGGCTAGTTCAATTAAAAAGGTTTGCATAGACCACCATGCATCAAATCCTGGATATGCTGACATAAATTTCATAGATCAACACGCATCTTCTGCCGGAGAACTGATATTCGACTTGATTAACTTTATGAATGGGGAGATAACTCTGGAGATCGCAACTCCTTTATATCTCTCAATTGCAACTGATACCGGGTGGTTTAAATTCAGTAACACAAGTGCAAAGGCCTTAAAAGCCTGCTCTGATTTAATTAAGATTGGAGTTAAATCTGAAATAATATACGAGCAGCTTTTTCAGAACAAACACATGAGCTATTTGAAGTTGTTGACACTTGCTCTTGGTATCTTGCGTCCGGAATGTGACGGTAAAGTGGTGTGGACCAAGATAACGAAAGAGATGATTAAATCATCAGGTGTGCCATTTGTGGATACGGATGTTATTATTGATCTTATCCGTGCGGTACAAGAGGTGGAGGTTGTAATCATTTTCAGAGAAATTGGTCACAGGAAAACAAAGTTAAGCTTTCGATCAAAACATACGGTAGATGTTGCCAAACTGGCTTCAGATTTTGGAGGAGGCGGGCATGTGCGTGCTGCCGGAGCATCAATGAATGAGCCTATTGATACGGCTATTGGCAACGTTATCTCCGGAGTAAGAGAATACCTTGAAGACGATGCGGTGTACGTTTCAGCAGCCAGCACAGTCTAAATTATTTTTGTGAATTATATAGAAATTAGATTTACATTAAGGAGATTGAAAAATGGAAAAATGGGAATGTACTGTTTGTGGCTATATATATGATCCGGAAAAAGGGGACGGTATTAGTGATATTGAACCAGGTACCAAGTATGAAGACTTGCCGGAAGATTGGGTTTGCCCGGCATGTGGTGCTGGCAAAGACGCATTTGAGAAAGTAGAATAATGAAGGCGACCGTCTTTAAAGAACACGGTAGTGTTGATAAGTTAGTATATACCGATTTTGCGGAACCGGAGGTTTCTCCTTCTGAAGTCCTCGTTAAAGTAAAAGCATGTGGGATAAATCATCTTGATATATGGGTAAGAGAAGGATTGCCTGGCGTTACTATACCACTTCCACACATACTTGGTTGTGAAATATCAGGAGAAATAGCGGGGATCGGTAGTCAGATTAAGGTTAAAGGTCTAAGCATAGGCCAGCGTGTTCTTATCTCTCCGGGAATAAGTTGTGGCAAGTGTGAATTCTGTCTATCCTCAAACGACAGTCTTTGCCATGAATTCAGAATTATGGGTTTCCAGGTAAATGGCGGCTATGCGGAATATGCAAAGGCTCCGGCAGAAAACATAATTCCTGTGTCGGATAAAATGTCCTTTGAGGAATGGGCAGCGGTACCACTGGTATTCTTGACTGCATGGAATATGTTGAAGACGCGTGGAAATCTTACAACAGGAGAAACTGTCCTTATCCACGCTGCCGGTAGCGGTATTGGCAGTGCTGCAATACAGATCGCCAGGCTCAGTGGAGCAAATGTTATTACAACTGTCGGTAGTGCTGGGAAACGGAAAAAAGCAAAAGCACTTGGTGCCGACCATGTAATAAACCATTCAAAGGAGGATTTTGTAGACAAGGTAAATGAGTTTACGGATGGTAAAGGTGTCGATCTGGTATTTGAGCATATAGGCCCTGAAACATGGGAAAAGAGTATGTTATGTCTAAAACGTGGCGGTCGAATAGTTACCTGTGGCGCTACAAGCGGTCCAACAGTAAACTTAGATATAAGGTTTTTATTTGCCAGGCAACTTTCAATATCAGGCTGTTATATGGGAAGCAAGAGTGAATTATTGAAGATCCTGGAGCTTATTGAATCAGGCAGACTTAAACCTGTTGTGGATTCTGTATTTCCTCTTGTAGATGCGGTGGCAGCTCAAACGAAGATGTTAGAGAGGAAACAGTTTGGGAAAATTGTACTGGTACCATGATAAAACAAAAAACCGGTGTTGTTCTGGAATCGCTTCGATTAAGGATTAAGGACGGTATCAAAACTGCTTCCACTCTTGGTTTTAAAGGCGTTCAGATCGATGCAACACAAAGAGATATAGCTCCTGAGAACATATCCCAGACCGGGCGGCGGGAGTTAAGACGTATAATAGATTTAAACAGATTATGCCTCTGTGCACTGGGAGGAGAGCTGGGCGTTGGCTTTACCAATGCAAATGAATTCGACTTTATAATCAATAGGACAAAAGAGATTATAAACCTTGCACTGGATTTACAAACCAGTATTGTAACCGTGCAGATAGGCAGCATACCGACAGATAATAGCTCTACACATTGGCATGCCGTAAATACCGCCCTTAGCGAGATCGGCCAGCATGCTGAAAATTACGGCTGCAGGCTTGCTGTTAAGGCTTCGTATGATAGCTATTCTACGCTGAAAGATTTTCTCACATCACTATACACCGAAGGTATCAAATTAATCTATGATCCTGCATCTCTACTGACAACCAATCTGGATCCGATAAATGGTATATATGAACTGCACGAATATAT
>JABGRF010000110.1 GCA_018648405.1 Candidatus Scalindua sp. | reverse complement strand
TCCGTTCCAAGCTTATATTTGGAGATGGAGATGCAGTCCACCGGGCACGCGCGGACGCAGTTACCGCATCGGATGCATTTATCATTATCTATAGTAATTGCCTCTACTTCACTCCAGTTTTTGGTCTCTATATAATTCAAATTACCGTCTTCTGTAACCTCAATATCTTTTGCCATCTTGATACAATCCACTGGCATAACATCAATGCAGGCCAGGCAGTAGATGCAGCGGCTGATATCTATCTGGTAATTATAATGGCAGAGATAACACCGTTTCGCTTCAGTAATTGCTTTCTCTTTTGAATATCCGGTCTCTACCTCCCTGTTTTTAATCTGCCGGTCACGCATGTGCGTTGTATCCATGGGTTGGGCAGGAATAAAATCATAATCCCGTTTTCTCCCGGTATCATTTACCTCGCTGATATGGATAGTCTCTTTAGGGCCTTTTGTGCCGGATAGCTTCAAGTGGACTTCTCTGGCGACCTTACGACCATCCGCTACGGCTTCGATAACCGTTGAAGAGCCGTTCCTGAAATCACCGGCAATAGAAAAAATACTCTTCAGTTTAACGCTTTCGGTTTCTGCAACTTTTTCATCCGCTTCCTGTCCAACGGCGAATATGACAGTATCGGCGTCCATGGTAAATTCAGATCCTTCTATTGGTGCTATTGAACGGTCTTCGTTAATAGAGTTGTGAATAAATTCTACACCTGTTACTACGCCTTCATTATTTGACAAAACAGTTACTGCAGACACTAAAGAGATTGTATCAATGCCTTCTGCCTCCATCACTTCAAGTTCATGCTTACCGACATACATATCCTTTTTCATACGTCGGTAAGCCAGCGTAATTTTTTTAGCTCCCATCCGGTATGACATTCGGGTACAGTCCACTGCGGTGAATCCGCCACCGATTATGATGACGTTTTCAAACGATTTATCCAGCTCTTCCCTATTTGCAGCTATCATAAAATCGAGGCCCCAGTATACACCCATGCTGTCAATTCCGGGAAGAGTAGTCTGCTTGGGATTTGCGCATCCGCCTGCCACTATAACTGAGTCATAATCTTTTCTCAGTTTCCCAATCTCCTCGACGCCTTCAATCCGGAAATTGGTCTTGATAGTTACGCCCAGATCGGTAATTGATTTTACATCTTCGGCGACCACATCATTTGGAAGGCGGAATTGTGGAATACCGTAACGCAGCATACCGCCGGGCTGGTCAAACTGCTCCAGTATAGTTACCTGGTATCCTTTTAAGGCCAGGTCGTTGGCTGCTGTTAATCCGGCCGGGCCGGCTCCAATTATGCAGACGGTTTTACCGTTAGATCTGATTTCACGATTTACCGGTTCCATTCCATAATCAGCTGCAGCGCGCTTGAGGAAACATATTGACACGGGTTCTCCAAGTCCATCCCTGCCATGTCTACAGACAGGTTCACAGGGGCGGTCACAGACACGGCCCAACACACCGGGCAATATATTTTCCTCTCTATTGATACGGTATGCTGTTTCGTAATCGCCGGCTGCAATAGCCTGAATGTAACCCGGAATATCTGTCATGGCGGGGCAGGCAGCGCTGCAGGGAATGTTTACGTCAATCCACTTTCTGTCTAATTTATCTGTTGAGACAAACGCCCCATCTTTTTCGTTTCCAGTTTTCATTTCACTGTTCTGTTGAGTGAGAGATCTTACATATTCATAACGGGTTCAATATACACCTTTTATATAAATAATACAAAATTTTTTCACATGCTATTGCCCAATTGCCATTAGTCATTTGTTATTTGTTTCCTCAGCGTTTTCTGTGTCTCTACGTTGAAGGTTTTTTCTCTTTTAGTTCTAATTCGTTAAATTCGTGTCTGTCTTTTGCCTTGCAAAGCACCCTCACTCATTTATAATATTAGTAGGCTCTAAAGCAGTTACAAGTTACTTTACTTATTATATATGTAGTCAAGAGGAGAGAGGAGACTGTCATGCCGGTCAACAGATTAAAGGGGTTTCTTGATACGAATAACATTAAGTATATATCATCTTTTCATTCGAATGCATACACAGCACAAGAAGTTGCAGCATCCGCTCACATACCGGGAAGGAAAATAGCTAAAACGGTGATGGTTAAAATAGATGGTAAGATGGCTATGGCGGTTTTGTCTGCTTCCGACAAGGTAGACTTTGCTCTCTTAAAAAAAGCTGCCGGAGCAGATAAAATTGAACTTGCCAGTGAAAATGAATTCACAGATCTGTTTCCGGGGTGTCATATAGGCGCTATCCCACCATTCGGAAATCTTTACGAAATGCAGGTCATAGTGGATGAGAAGCTGACCGATCAGAACGAAATCGTCTTTAACGCGGGTTCCTACACTGAGCTGATCACTCTACATTATGACGATTTTAAGAGATTGGTAAAACCGTGTGTAGCGGATATTTCAATTGATAGTTAGCTAT
>JABGRF010000054.1 GCA_018648405.1 Candidatus Scalindua sp. | reverse complement strand
GAAGAAAGGTTGCTTCACTGTAATTATTACTCCTTCTGATAACTGTTCTGTTGCCGACGTAGTTGCTAAGCTAAATAATCGAGATGTGACCAATGGTCAGATTGTCGAGCTGAAGAAGAAAAAGAAGTATAAAGTTAAATTTAAGAAGGAAGGCAGTCATGATGATGATGATGATGATGATGATGATGATGATAACAGTGGTCATGGACGCTGCAATGCCGAAGTAAAGTTCGAAGGCCCTGACTTTATACTAACTGCTACTGTAACTGACAGCTCAGGTAATGGTGGCGGCCTGGGTAGCTGTCTGGATGATGAAGGTATTCCTACTGATACTGCCTCTGTGACACATGTTTTCATTAATGATGATCATAGTAGCGATGACAACGGTATCCACCGAGGTAATGATAAGGAAGATAAACACAAAGATAAAGGTAAACATAAGTCAGAAGACAAGGAGAAAAAGCATTAAGAAGAGATAGCCTTTCAGGTATAATAAGTTGTTCTGTAAGTCACTGTACTAATGACATAAGAGAGCAGATGGGCTTCTTGCTTGTCTGCTCTTTTTTTAGACATACCAATCCAACTATAAGCATTCCCGGCAGTAATTGACAACATTACTTCATTTAAGTATTATTCAATTATGAAAAAAATAGAGACCGCTTTAACTGTTTTATTAATATCACTCTTTTCATTAACCATTCACGCCCAACAGACGCATACACTTAAGGGTACTGCCGCTCACCAGGCCGGCAAAAAGGTTGAACTGCTTGACTTCTATGGAGATAAAAACAGGATAGTTTCTTCAACTATTGTTGACAAGGATGGTCTCTTTCGGTTTTCGTTCGGTGAAAACTCTCCGGTAGGCATGTACAGGTTGAAATTTGAAAATGGCAGGAATGTGAATGTTATTTATAACCATAAAGATATAGAGCTTTCAATAACCAAACCAAACATACAGGCAGGAAGATTTCCAGTCATTGATGGTATAGAGGTATTATCAGCAGGTGATACCAGAATCTATTATGGTTTCCTGCGGACCCTGGACCTCAGAAGAAAGCGGACTGCACATTTAAATCAACTGAAGCACTTATATTCTCCTTCTAAAGACAGGGACAAGGTGTCCGGTCAAAATACCACAGATGTCCGGGAGGCAGAAACAGTACGATTTCGTACTCATATAGAGGAGGAGTTGAGTAATATACATAAGGGATTTGAGAGTTATATACAGAAGCTGATTAAAGATAATCCGGACTCCTTTGCCGTAAATATTATCAAGACAACGAAGACGGAGTTGAACTTTAAAGTAGCAGGGGGAAAACCTCGTCGCTTATTGTCCGGGGACGAACGGAGGGAGTGGATCAAAGAGCATTTCTGGGACAATATGGACCTTTCTGATGAAACGCTGCTGCGCAGTCCGGTTATTCCGTCAAAGATAACTGAATACATATCACTTTATAAGAATGATAAACTGGAAAGGGCAGAGCGGGAGATTGCCTATATCGAGTCGGTGGATGTGATCCTGCTTAATGCCAGTGTAAATGATGCAGTATTCGGTGTCGTGCTTGACATTGTAACCCGGAGGTTTGAGCAATCTGAGTTCGAGCTGGTCCTTACATATATAACAGAGAATTATATACTGCCGAAATCAGGCTGTGAAGATAGTGAAGGTGTGGTCTCGAAAGATCGGGCTGCTGAATTGAGAGAGAAAGTAGCGATTATCAAGAAGATGGCAGTAGGGAACCCGGCCCCTGAGATAGAGATGCCTCAACAGGGGTTTTTTGATCTGAATGTGTCAGAAGGTACAGTAGTCCCTGCTAGCGGCTCACAAATGAAGCTGTCAGGTATGAGCTCTGAGAATACCCTGGTCGTGTTCTGGGCAAGCTGGTGTCCGCACTGTTCTACACTATTGAGCGCATTAAAGCCTGTTTATGAAGAGTACAGAGATGTGGGTCTTGAGGTGTTGGCCATATCTATTGATACGGATCAATCCGCATGGCAGAACGCCATTTCACAGGGGCAATACAGATGGATCAACTATTCTGAACTAAGTGGATGGAATGGTATGGCTGCTAAGGACTATGGAGTATGGTCAACCCCGAGGATGTACCTACTGGACAGTGAGAATAGGATAATTGCAAGGCCGGTAAATGTGGCAGAACTAAAAGAATCTATAGCTCCGCTAAAGTCTTTCAAAACAGAATAAATGTATCAAGAAGTATGAAGGAAGACGAACTTACACAAAGGGAAGAACCCTTAGCCACAGACCAACACAGACAGAAACAGGATAAATACCGATATCGTTCTTAACTCGTAACGCGCAACTTGTCAGTCATTTGTAATTCGTAAATCCCAAATCGTAAATTTTCCTTCTCTTCCCAATCAACAATCGTCAACCGTCAATACTCACTTCTATCTTTCAACTTTCCATATAGCTGGAACTCATATAGCACGGTACGTTTACTA
>JABGRF010000128.1 GCA_018648405.1 Candidatus Scalindua sp. | reverse complement strand
TTGAAACTCAATTAAAGATTGATGACCCTCTTGGTGCTGTTGCTGTACACGGTGCTAACGGTATATGGGGTATGCTGGCAATAGGAATCTTTGCAGACGGAACGTATGGAGGAGTAAGCGGCTGCATTACAGGTTCAATTGGACAGCTTCAAGCACAGGCTATAGGTGCATTTGCTGCCATCGGATGGGCCTTTGCATGTGGAGCATTTTTATTTGGTATTCTCAAAGCAACCTTTGGTCTACGAGTATCTGAATTGGTTGAATACGAAGGTGTGGACATACATTTACACGGTTCACCATGTTATCCTGCACAAGACGAACTTACTTCTTCAATAGGCACATTAGATGTTGAAGAGACCGTCCACAGAGACATGGCCATACTGGAAGAATCAATGATAAAAGATGCAAGCAGGCAGAAAATTTATTCTGACAAACTTGGCAGATGGATCTATGCTAAACCAAAAAAGTAAGATGCTAAATACTGTATCGAACTTATAATTTTGTTTTTTTAAATAATATTTTTGGAAATGTTTTAGTTAGAAGGAGGAATACTTTATGAAAAAGATAGAAGCAATAATTCGTCCCGAAAAGTTTGATATCATCAAGGATGCCCTTACAGAAAGAGGCTATGGTGGAATGTCGGTGGCTGAAATGAAGGGACATGGTAATCAGAAAGGTGTCAGTGAAGTCTGGAGAGGAAAGAGATACCGGGTTGATCTGCTACCAAAGATAAAGATTGAACTTGTCGTTTCAGATGATTCAGTAGATCAGGTGGTTCAGACTATTATTGATGAATCACAGACTGGAAGCATTGGAGATGGAAAGATATTTATATCTGAAATCTCAAATGTATACAGGATCCGCACTGGTGAACAGGGTGATACTGCAATTTAAGATAACTATTCTCAAAATATAATTTTTGAGTTTATAGTCCTTAATTGTTTTTAAAGAGGAGATCAGTGCTGTCTCGAATCATGCAATAGAAGCATTCGAGACAGCTGATCTCTTTTTGTATTCAACGCCATATTGAGTCAATATTACAAATGCACTTTATAATAAGGAGAATATTATTATTAGGTACATTCGTATAATAAATATTGTCTTAGTCAGCCTTGAATGATCTTGTCATGATACAAGATTACAGATTCTGTACTGAAGAAATTAGATAAAGGAGAACATCCTTATTACTTCTCACTCCTTACATTATTGAACATAGAAACTTTGCGTACAAACTATGACGAGTAATGATAAAAATATTTATCTCACACTAAAACTGGCAACAAAATGGTACCTTTTTATACCTGCCATTGCATGCGGACTATTGCTTACGTCGATTCATTCAGCCTACGCCTCTGATATAGCCAGTAATTATTCAGTTCATTCAGAAGAAATCATAGACATAACCGGGGTCAAGGTATCTATTGATCTTGCATGGACATTGTTATGCGGATTTCTTGTCTTTAATATGCAAGCTGGATTTGCTTTTCTGGGTGCAGGTTTTCTTCAAAAGAAAAACACTTTAAACTACCTGACAATGAGTTTTATGGATTTTTGTGTTGGAGGCTTAATCTTTTGGACATTTGGTTTCGCGCTCATGTTTGGAGGATCCTTTTTGGCCTATGGACTTGATGCAGGTAACATGCTTATTGGATATAGTGGGTTCTTTCTCTCTTTTAGTTCATTTGACTACTCAACGTCAAGTTTGTGGTTATTCCAGATGATGTTTTCTGCTGCCGCCTGTACAATAGTGGCTGGCGCTGTTGCTGAGCGGATTAAGTTCAATACCCATATAATTTGCAGTGCAGTACTTTGTGGGATAATTTATCCAATTTACGGCCACTGGGTCTGGGGAGGTGGTTGGCTGTCAAGACTTCCTTTCGGCTCAGGAATGATAGATTTTGCTGGGTCAGGTGTAGTCCATGGGATTGGCGGCTTAATTGCTTTTGTAGGAGCATGGAAAATCGGTCCTAGATTCGGCAAGTACAACCCTGACGGCACACCAAACATGTTTCATGGCCACAACCTCTCTTTTATAGTATTGGGTACTCTATTCTTAATATTTGGATGGTTTGGGTTTAACGCAGGAAGCACATTGGGTTCTACAGATCTCAGGGTTTCGATAATTGCAGCAAACACTTTTCTTGCAGCATGCACAGCAGGAGTGGCGCTTATGTACATCACATACTATGATACTGGAAAGTTTGACATTGTTATGACATGCAATGGCACTCTGGCAGGTTGTGTCGCGATAACAGCTTCTGGTGCTTACGTTTCACATTGGGCAGCTGTGGTTATTGGTTTTATTGCTGTTATCATCTTGAGAGAGAGTTTGCATTTTGTAGAAGTCAAGCTGAGAATAGATGATCCGGTGGGAGCAATTTCTGTTCACGGAGCAAATGGTCTTTGGGGATTACTTTCAGTAGGTATCTTTGCTGATGGCTCTTATCTTGGAGTTAATGGATTAA
>JABGRF010000269.1 GCA_018648405.1 Candidatus Scalindua sp. | reverse complement strand
ACACAGCTGCCGGTAGTCACATTAATGTCGCCTCCATTCAGACAGGCTGAATCAGCCGGGGGTCACTCTCAAAACCGATACCACATGGAAACGCTTGAGAATGGTATGACGGTTGTAGTAAAAGAGAACCACGACAGTCGTGTTGTAGGCGTACATCTCGCAGCAAAAAGCAGAAGCCTCTCTGAAGGCAGAGAGAAGTGGGGAATGGCGGAGGTTTTACAGCGAATGCTGCTTGAGGGAGGAACGGTTAACCATCCTGAAGGGAAACTGTACGATACGCTTGTATCGATCGGTGCTGAACTGAAACTTCATGACAACCCAGGCATCCCTTACGATGATTATTATAATTCTTCACGTTATGTTTATATGAGATTAAAGATGGTAGATTTCTTCTTCGATGAAGGCATCAGGCTGCTGGCGGAGATGGTTTCACAGCCTCTATTTACTGCGGACGCATTTATCCAGGCGCGGAAGAGTGTCGTTTCGTTATCCACAACAACGGCTTCAAGTACACCTAAAGTTGCCAACAGGATGCTGTACGATAATCTGTTTGTTACAAACCCGGGAATTGGATGGACACTTGGCAATGCTGCGAACGTAGAACAATTTAACCTTGAAGAGTTGAAGGCATTTCATGGTAAACTGTACAATCCCTCAAATCTGGTATTGACAATTTCAGGCAATCTGCCGATTGACGAAGTTATGGCACTTGTCAAAACAAGTTTTGGTGGGAAATGGGGAGAGGCCGGATGGCAGCCGCCTGAGTTCAGACTGCAGCTCGGTAAAACAGGCAGAACAGTACGCCAGAAGACAGGCAAGTCACAATCATATATTATCGTGGCAAATACCTGTGAAGTTGACGAGAAGGATCAAGCGGCCCTTCACATTCTCAGTAATATATTCTCTGACAGGCTTGCCTTCAATCTTAGAGAAAAGCAGGGACTCGCCTATTCAATAGGCACACATTTCCCTAAATACAGGGATGCGCATTGGTATCGTGTTACTATGGGTACCAGGCCTGAAAATATAGAAAAAGCCGTTTCCGGAATTAAAGCAGAGATCCGGTCGATACGTGAAGCGTCTTTCGATGCAGAGGAGGTACAGCAGACAATCAATGCTGCCTTAGGACGCCGTGGCATGCGCCGTATGGACCGTGTCAGCCAGGCATATTACATAAGTATGGAGATACTTGACGGCAACACACCCGAAGCAGATGAACAATATGGTGAAAAACTTAAAGCAGTCACTCCACAGGATCTGGAACGACTTGCTCCAGTAATATTTCAGAATGATGATCATTTGATAGTAATAGCAGAATAGTTATCTGTAATAATTAAATTTTCTAGATATCAAACATCTGAATGTTTGACTACTGTTAACAAGGTAAAGGAGATTGAAATGAAGATACATGTAGGTAATTTATCTGACGAGATTAGCGAAGATGATATACGAGAGGCTTTCGAAAAGAGCGGAGCAGTCGAATCAGTTCTAATTGCAAAAAACAAATATAATGGCCAATCTAAAATATTTGCATTTGTTGTGATGAACTCTGACGAAGAGGGTAAGTCTGCAATCGATAGCCTGGATGGTAAAGAGCTGAAAGGAAGTACCCTTAAAGTTAGCGAAGCTCTTGCTGATGAAGCTCACGGTGGTAAGGGCGGACCAGGTGGTAAAGGCGGATTTGGCGGTAAGAAAGGGCATGGCGGCACAAAAGGCGGATTTGGGGGCAGCAAAGGATCCAACAGCAGTAAAGGCGGATTTGAAGGCAAAAAAAGTTTTGGAGGCAGGGGCGGACGAGGACGATAACAACACCTTACCCGATTTATTACGCACACTAAAGGGGCTAACTTGCTATGGCAATGTGTAGCCCCTGAAAATACATTTTGTACACATTTCCAGGTCTACGCGCTCAAGCTAAGATCGCCGTCAGGCTTGAATATTCCGGAGAGTCCTTCTCCTCTTCTTTAAAGGCATCTTTTAAATTATCTACTCCAACTTTTCCGTAAATACCTTTTAACTCTTCTGCGATTTCTCCCGTGATTTCCTCCTCCAGATAGTGCTCAGAAATTCCAAATGCGAGTGCATGGGCAATACATTTTGGACATTCACAAGTTCCAATCGTGGTATATGCAAATTGATTGTATTCACCTGTACCGTGAGTTTCGGGAGAGTGATGGCTATTAAAATATCCATCGTTATGAACAGGAGTCAACTTTTCAACTAAGTCTTTATATTTCATATTCCTACTTTCTAAATGATTATTCAGTTATCGTCTGTTTCAATAACAAAAAGTTTTATAGTAATTGAGCAATTATACACATATGTTGTTGAGTCGCCATACTAAAATATTCATAAGAATCTATCCATTTATTCGCTAATTCCTGTAGAAACTGCAACTTCTTAATATTAAATTCTCATTGACACAACGGCCAATAATTCATATAGTTATACAATAGTCTTGAAGGTAATAGTTTTATGGAAAAAGGCGTTTGAGTACAGTAATACGCGGGCAGGAAAATTAGGATTTTGCATGATATTTCTATTCCAGTAATAGTCATCTATTATTAAACCCCTCCCCTTGCTTACCCATAATAAATACCGAAGTTCTTAAATCTTGTTAGTTGTGGAGATTTTTTTTTGAAAAACACCAATATTTCTTACTTAAAACAACTCGAATCAGAGTCAATCCATATTATTCGTGAAGTGGCGGCTGAGTTTAAAAACCCAGTTATGCTCTACTCCATCGGAAAAGATTCAAGTGTAATGGTACGTCTTGCCCAAAAAGCCTTTTATCCCGGCAAAATCCCGTTTCCTCTCATGCACATTGATACCGGTTTTAAATTTCCAGAGATGATTGAATTTCGAGATAGGTATGTTAAGGAGATTGGGTGCAGGCTCATCGTAGAAAAGAATGATGAGGCGATCTCCGAGGGTACACATCCTCAAAAGATAGGGGTCGATAAATGTTGTGCCAAGTTAAAAACTCAAGGATTGCTTGGCGGAATAAAGAGACATAAATTTGATGCGGCCTTTGGCGGAGCGCGCAGAGACGAAGAAAAATCAAGAGCAAAGGAACGCATATTCTCTTTCAGAGATGAGTTCGGACAGTGGGACCCAAAGTATCAGAGACCTGAACTCTGGAATCTATATAATTGCCGTATTAACGAGGAAGAGTCAATTCGGGTTTTTCCAATAAGTAACTGGACGGAGATGGATGTCTGGTACTATTTAAGAAATGAAGAGATACCCATTGTCCCTATATACTACGCACAGGAGAGAGAAGTTGTTGACAGAGGCGGCGTACTAATTCCATACGATGACATGGTCAAGCTCAAGAAGGGCGAAAAGGTAGAAAAAATCATGTGCAGGTTCAGGAGTCTGGGATGCAGCCCATGTACTGGAGCCGTTCGGTCAGAAGCCAGGACAATTGATGACATAATCAAAGAAGTTGAAGAAGCCAGTAAATCTGAGAGGGAAAATCGAGTTATCGATATGACCTCTGACAGTTCTATGGAAGATAAGAAGAAGGAGGGATATTTCTAAACATGGATTCACCTACATCCCCAGATCATGCGAACTTGCTAAGATTCACTACTGTTGGAAGTGTAGATGACGGAAAATCTACGCTTATTGGCAGGCTTCTCATGGACACCAAAAATATATACGATGACCAGCTTGAAGCCGTAAAGAAAGTGGCTAAACGCAAAGGTGAAAAGGAGATAGATTTATCTCTATTAACGGACGGACTTGCTGCCGAAAGGGAGCAGGGAATAACTATAGATGTGGCTTATCGTTATTTCCAGACTCCTAAACGGAAATTCATCATTGCCGATACTCCCGGACACGTACAGTACACACGAAATATGGTTACTGGTGCTTCTACTGCCAACCTTGCTATTATCCTCATTGATGCGCGTAGAGGCGTCCTTGAGCAATCAAGGCGTCACGGCTTCATAGCCAGCCTCTTACAAGTATCTCATATGATAGTTGCTGTAAACAAGATCGATCTGGTTGACTACTCTCAAGATGTATACAATGCAATAGTTGAGGAATATGATGAGTATTCCCGCAAGCTTGATATTAAAGATATTACTTACGTTCCGGTGTCGGCACTTAAAGGAGACAATGTAGTTGTCAAAAGTGAGAAAATGCCCTGGTATGATGGTCCTACAGTATTGCATATGCTTGAAAATGTTCACATAGGCTCAGACTATAATATTCGCGATTTCAGATTCCCTGTGCAATATGTTATACGTCCTGATCTTAATTTCAGAGGTTATGCGGGAAGGGTTGTCGCGGGTACAGTCAGCCCGGGTGAAGAGATCGCTGTACTGCCCTCAGGACTGGTTTCCAAAGTTAAAACTATCACAACAATGGACGGAGACCTTGAAGAAGCACACGCTCCACAATCTGTTGTCATAACGCTCGAAGACGAAATAGATATCAGCCGTGGAGATATGATTGTCAGACGGCATAATCTTCCTCAAGTTGAAAACAATATTGATGTCATCTTATGCTGGATGGGAAATGAACCGCTTGAAATAGGTAAAAATTATTTTATAAAACATACCACAAGAACGGTTAATGCCAGTATCACTAAGTTAATATACATGTTTGACGTAAACACCTTACACCGTACCGATGCGACTGAGCATAACCTTTTCTGCGAGTTAATAAAGGACACACATCACACAGATGTTAACACTCTGCTGTTGAACGAAATTGGACGCGCTGAGATTAAGCTTACCCAACCAATAATGTTAGACCAGTATAACAAGAACAGGGAAACGGGTAGTTTTATAGTAATAGACCCTGATACTAATTTTACAGTTGGAGCAGGGATGATTCGTGGTGCAGTGCGAAGCATCGAAGAGACTATCCATGCTGAAGAAAAAACAGATGTAGAAGAACTGCCCATTAAAGTAGAAATAGAGAGAGACCCGGTATCTCTTAAGGAGAGAGAGGAGAGGTATAAACACAAGACCGCCGTTATCTGGTTTACCGGCTTATCAGGAGCAGGCAAATCAACAATAGCAAAAAGCCTTGAACGCATTCTCTTCAACACTGGAATCCATACAGCACTATTGGACTGGGACAAACTTCGCCATGGGCTGTGTAATGACCTCAACTTCTCAGATCAGGATAGAATAGAGAACACCAGAAGAGCCGGAGAGGTTGCCAGGGTTTTTTACGAACACGGCTCTCTTGTTTTATGTACTTTTGTCTCCCCGCTAAGATGCCAGAGAGATCAGGTCAAAGCGTTGATACCGGATGGAAGATTTTTTGAAGTCTTTGTTCGCTGTAGCCTGCAAACCTGTATTAAAAGAGACCCCAGAGGTCTTTACAAAAAGGCTATTGACGGAGAGATCCCTCAATTCACCGGTATAAATTCACCATACGAAGAGCCTCTAAGCCCAGATGTCATTCTGGATTCAGAACATAAATCTATAGAGGAAAACCTTAAGGCCCTTCTGGATATGTTAAAGAAAAAAGGTATTATAAGGAAGTAATTCATTGCCTTATACTACCTGGTAGAGTTTGAACTGAGCAGAGAGTTCAAATGTAACAAAGCTCAAATACCTATTTGTTATGAGAAAGCATACCTCTATTTTTCTGACAACGTTTACCCTTCTTCTTTCTGTCTGCACTCTTCAGATCTCCACACAGGCGAATCCGCCACAACCACTTCACCAAAATAGTAATGTACAGAAAAAAGCACCTGTAATGCTTGCACATAGCTGGAACCAGAAAACTGATATCAATGGATGGTGGATGAGCGAGAAACTTGATGGTGTACGTGGATACTGGACAGGCAAAGAACTGATTTCTCGTCAGGGAAACCCTTTTCATGCTCCGGAATGGTTTACCAGGGATTTTCCACAAACACCCCTGGACGGTGAACTATGGACAGAAAGAGATCAATTCCAGGAGCTTGTAAGTATCGTTCGTCGGGAGAATGCCGGTACAGATTGGGAAAAGGTTCACTATTTTGTATTCGACGCACCTGGAACAGAAGGAGGCTTTGAAAAACGTCTTGATTTTGTGCGCCGCTGGTTCCTGGTGCACCCAAACCTGTATGCTGAAGTGCTGGAACATCAAATCTGTGAAAGCGAGGAGCACCTTAGAAAAGAGCTTAAGGAGATTGAGTCTCTTGGAGGAGAAGGAGTGATGTTGAGAAGGCCAGATTCTCCGTACACTGTCGGGCGCTCCTACGATCTACTAAAAGTAAAAACCTATGAAGATACAGAGGCAACTGTCATTAAACATCTTCCCGGCTCCGGAAAGCATACCGGTCGTCTTGGATCACTGTTAGTGGAGCTGCCCAACGAAATCCAATTTGCGATAGGAACCGGTTTTTCTGATAAGGAGCGAGATAACCCCCCTCCAATTGGAAGTACCGTCACATTTAAATACTACGGATTTTACAAATCAGGCATTCCTAAATTTGCCTCCTTCCTTCGTATTCGCGAAGAGTATTGATAAAACCCCTTTAAGAGTCTTTGTGTTTCTTCAACCACACTATTTGATACGGCTCTAATGTCAGATCCCGGCTATCAATCTTTGTATGTGTAATTATATCAACTAAATGGCCAGTATATTCCTCTGGCAGAACTATTTCTGCACTCTCTCCAGTAAAGTTAAATAGTGCAAGTATAGACTCAGTATCATCACCGGCATATCGTTTGACCGCAAATACTTTACTTCCAAGATCCAGGAACTCATATTTGCCAAATGGATTGAAGGCCTCTTCACTTATTCTTATTGATAAAAGCTGCTTATACCTTTTGAAAAGAATCTTCTGCAAGCTACCCTCTTCCTCAAGCAACTCTTTTAAATTATCATAATTCAATTTATCTCTATTAACGGATCTATTAATCCTCGTCTTCCGTACCGCTTCATGATAATTCCTGGAGCCGACTAGTGAATGAAAATAGATACCAGGCACTCCAGGCATTGCCAGAACTACTGCTTGAGAGAGTATCATCCTTTTAACCCTCAGGTTATCATCCTCTTCCGGATGTGTCAGTAAGTCGATATAACTGCAGTTTAACTCATAAGGTGATTTATCCTCATCCCCAATAGCCCTGTATGATGCATACCCCCCATGCTCAATAGATGTACTCACTAAGAAGTTTATCTCTTTTTCGTCCAGGATTCCATTTACCGCTCTTACACCAATACCGTCATGGCTTGCGGTAAAGTTAAAAAAACATACCCCCTCACCTGGAAGAGCCAACTCCTCCGCCCATTTTGTAAGCTTTTCCGTATTGGACTTCAAAACAGAAAATGCCAGAAGCGGAGGAAGTGCAAAGTTATATACCATTTGCGCCTCATCATTACCGGCCCCAAAATACGAAATATTTTCACCATGCGGAACATTTGTCTCTGTAATAATTATTACTTCGGGTGCAACTGCATGCATTACCTCCCGCATTAGCTGAATCAATTCGTGAGTTTTTGGAAGATGCACACATGGCGTCCCTAACTCTTTCCATATATAAGCGATTGCATCAAGCCGTATAAGTGAAGCACCTTTTTCGATATAGAAAAGCAATACGTCTAAAACCTTTAATAACACTTTGTAATTTGCATAATTCAAATCTACCTGATCACTGCCGAATGTTGTCCATATGTTTCTAATCTTCCCATCTTCATCAACAAACTCTGTTAAAAGAGGAGATGTTCTTGGCCTTACAACCTCTGACAAATCTGTACTAGGGTCAACATTTATGAAAAAATCATCAAATGCAGGAGTATCTGCCAGATAGCAGTTAAACCATCTGCTCAATTGTGACATATGATTAATAACACCATCAAACATGATTCTATGATTTTTCTTTATGTTTGCTATGTCTTTCCATGAGCCCTTAAGCGGACAGACTCCCTTATAGTTTACAATTGAGAAACCGTCATCAGATGAGTGCGGATAAAATGGTAGTATATGAACGGTATTGATGATATCCCGAACATACTCATTTAGAAAACTGAAGAGAGTTGACAGTGCCGTCTCACCCGAGTGAAAAACCTGGTCTCCATATGTTATCAGTATGATATCTTTCTTAGTCAGATAATATGGAGTGCTCTCAACCTTTTGTTTGTACTTATTGATAAGGGCAATGGTCTTCTCGTAAGCGTTGGCTGAATCGTCATCAGAATAAATAGAGTTCAACAGCCCCTTTATCAGCTTCAATCTATTTTCTGTGGTAAGCCGGGAATAGTGTTTTTTATGTGTCATAACATTAATCCTGAAGTGTTTCTAGTGATTCCCACCTCTGGTAAGCGTCAGCCAGTTCAGAGTCCAGCGTAGACAATCTTGTCCTTATAACAGCAGCCTCATCATCCCCATTCTTATACAACAATGGGTCACTAACTGCCTTATACAATTTTTTCTGCTCTTCTTCCAGTTCCTCTATTTTCCGTGGCAGAGCGACCAGCTCACGCTGCTCTTTATAACTAAGCCTGCGAGTCTGCGCAGGGCTTTTCTTCTGCCTATCAGTTTTTGATTTTACCTGCTTCTTACTACTTGTTTCAATCTGTTTTCTCTGTCGAATCCAATCATCATAACCGCCAACATATTCATTAACCTCACCTTCACCTTCAAACACAATAGTACTGGTGACCACATTATTGAGGAATGCACGATCATGACTTACCAGAAGCAGTGAACCCTTATAGTCCAACAACAAATCCTCCAGAAGCTCCAGAGTCTCAACGTCCAGATCATTTGTAGGCTCGTCCATCACTATAACATTTGCAGGTCTGGTAAACAACCGTGCTAGAAGAAGACGATTGCGTTCTCCACCGGAGAGAACTCGGACAGTGGTGCGTGCCCGATCCGGGGAAAATAGAAATTTCTGTAGATATCCTATTACATGCTGCTGTTTGCCGTTTAATGTAATAAAATCATTCCCATCTCCTACATTATAAAACACGGACTTGTCATCCTGTAGTTGTTCGCGAAGTTGGTCGAAATATGCAATCTGCAGATGGGTACCATGCTCTACTACTCCCTCCTGAGGAGTCAATTCGCCAAGAAGAAGACGTAAAAGTGTAGACTTGCCGGCACCATTAGGGCCGATAATTCCCACTTTATCACCTCTCATAATTGTTGTAGAAAAACCTTTTATTACCGGTGTATTATCATACCCATATTCCAGGCCTTCTACCTTTATTACCTTCGTACCGGAACGTTCCGCCTCTTGCGCCTGCATTCGTACTGTTCCACTCAATGTACGTCGTTCTTTTCGGACAGTACGCATTTTTTCAAGGTCTCTTACTCTCCCCTCATTTCGAGTACGCCGAGCCTTAATACCCTGTCTCAACCACACTTCCTCCTTTGCCAGTTTCTTGTCAAAGGTCGACCATTGTTTCTCCTCCGCATCAAGTACTGCCTGTTTACGCGTGAGAAATGTCTCATAATCACACTCCCAATCCACAAGGTTTCCCCTGTCAAGCTCAATGATGCGCCTGGCTATATTTTTCAAGAATACACGATCATGGGTAACAAAAAAAACAGTACCCTCATATCGCAGCAAAAACTCTTCCAGCCAATCGATTGATGCAATATCCAGATGGTTAGTTGGTTCATCAAGCAACAATATCTCAGGCTTACAAACCAGACCCTTTGCAAGCAGTACCCTGCGTTTTAAGCCGGAGGAAAGAACCTTGAATTCAGCATCGGCATCCAATTCCATCAGCGAAATCACTTTTTCAACCTGATGCCGTTTTTCCCAATCATTGTGAATATCCCGTTTTACCTGACTACGGTCAGCGTTCTCCAGCCCATCCTGGACTATTTCATATACGGTACCATCCAATTCCCTTGGAATTTCCTGTGATAGGTAAGCGGTACAGAGCCCCTTCTGCCTGGCAATCTCTCCTGAATCTGGTATCAACTCTCCATTAATCAACTTGAGAAGAGTAGATTTCCCCTCACCGTTACGACCAATAAGGCAGACTCTTTCGGCCCGTTCTAACTGCAAATCTACCTTATCTAATAATAACGGACCTCCAAAGCGTAAACTTATTTGCTGCAGACTTAAAAGTGCCATGAATATATTCCGGAAATAAGATCTTTCCTGTATACTTTTTAAATTTAAGAAAAATAATCTGAATATACAAAAAAGGGACACGCTCCATTTAACTTACAATTGGAATGTGTCCCTCTTATATATTTTGCGCCTCTTCCGACAGTGCAATCGAAGTGTTTGGTCTTTTGGTAAATCTTGAATTACATAATATAAAGATAACCTTTAAGCATTACGTGCTCTTGTAGGTCTTGACAGTAGCCTTCTTTTCGATTTTCTTCAACAAGCTTTCAATATCTCCTTTTTTGGGTTCATTGTATGTCTCACCAACCTGATATTGAAAAATTGTTTTAATACTTTCGTTGTACATATCTTCCGTCAAACTGGTAAAGTCTAGCAGCTTTACGTCTGTATTGCTCAGCAAATAGGTGATTTGATCAAAAAGAGCGCTGGTAGAGACTCCGGAATGAACAAACGAATGTTGACCAAGAAAGCCCTTAACTGTCACAATAAATTCTAACAGTTGAGAGATTTGATATTGTGCACTAAGGATTGTCTTTTCCAAATTCTTCCTGGTAAGCATAGAGCCCTTTGAGTAATCAATAGAAGGTTGAGATTCTTTATAAATCGTATTATTATCACTCCTCTTCCTGGACGTTATGCGATCCTCAATATCATTGACTTTTACAATCATCCTATCAAACTCTTTCTCTATTTTCTCAAAGTTTGATTGCTTATCGTAATAGGTTGTATCTTTCAATTTTTTATTAAATACAATTAACTCCTCCAGAAACCCATCAAGTTCCTTCAGGCTAAAAGAGAGAAATTCCCGGTCTTTCTTAAAAGTACTAATCCCCCTGATTTGATCTTTTTTAACCATGGCATTCTGAATACCGGTTCTCATATTAAGTAATTTATTGAAAGTTTTATCCTGGTGCATCTCCTGGGCAAGCGATAGAGTTGCGCCAGCTTGCTTCATGGATGAAACATCTTTACTGTCCACAAACTCTTCAAGAACATTAAAGTTATCTAAAAAACTTACATACTTATCCTCTACAAAAGGTTTGTCATGAAGAAGTTCCTGTAAATCAGCCAAAACACCTTTTATTTTTTTTTCTTCCTGCTTAGTTTTAAACTTAACCATTTTGCTCAGTTTGTTGGAAAGAATTACAAATTTATTCTTCCTGCTGAAAAGATCATTAAACTGGTCTTGTACGTCTTTATTTTTATTGATGTCCTTAATTAATTTTTTCAGCTGATCTAACGCATCAGACAAATTTGTAAGATAAGACACATTTTTCTTTGCTTCCAGATGGGCATCCGCACCTGTATCTGTTTTCAATTTAGATATTTTACGAAATCCTTCTTTAACTTGTAACAGGAGAACACGTACATCACTTTCCTGCTCGGAAGACAAGGCCCCTTCACTATCTGATGACGATTCTTGAGCCGATTCTGTTGAAGAATCTAGCAACGACTTCGCTCGCTCTTTTAGGGTTGCAATTAGCCCTTTGGATGGTTTTTTAACCGGGCGTGATTCCTTCTGAGCTTCTTCCTGTTCAGCCGTTTCCTGTGCCGACAGAGAGTCAAGATATACCAACAACTTCCTGAAAGCACTCAAAGTTTCAAGATAATCATTTTTCAATGATGAATGCTTTGAAATTGTTTTGAATTGTTTTAATTCCTTGTAACTTGAACTTAATTCGTCCTGTTCACTTCGAGAAGCAAGGCCTTGACGGGATAATTTTGCAACTAGTTTTTCTAGAAGCGATTCAACGGATTCCGCACACTCCTGCAGAAGACCATACTCTTCAAGGAATTTAAATTGTGCGTCAAGCCTGTCTGTTGCAGAATAGACATAACTATCATATGCGGGGAGAACCTCCCAGTTATCTTTTTCTACAATATGTTCAAGCTTTAATACATCCATGAACAGCTCATTATTAAATAACAGAGGGTTGCCTTCATTGGTAAGATGATCAAATAGTTCTGTGAAAAGCCCTAGATTATCTATATTCTCTTCGACCATTTCAATGTCTTCTTCCTGTTCCTTGAAGATTCGATATTTGAAATAGTGCTGTTCTGAATCCAGCATAATAACCAATACAATAAAATGCAGATTTAAGAAAATCTCCTTTAAACCTGTGCTGGTAAATACTTTATTAGACGTTACAATTTCATTTAATCTTAATTCATTTCCCAGCGATTTGGTTGTTAATGGCATACCATTATAAATTAGATAACCGTCCAGTCTGCCTGTGAATTTTTCCCGGGTTTCAGCAGTAGTAACATAATTACAGCAAATATCATCCGGTGTGAAGCCACCCAACCGGTTTTTTTCTGCCTCATCTACAATCAACATATTACTTGCACCTTTGGGAAGTCCCGTCTTACAATGCAATACTAAGCGCCGTTTCATGAGGAATTTAATCAGCTCCTCTACTTCGGTTTGTGTAGCCGTTATATTTGCCTCCACAGCACCACTCTCATCATCAGTCCTGTAATTATCAATCTTCCCTTTACGAAAGAAATGTTTAGATATTATTTTAAGAGTTTTCTCGAAAGAGGTTCCAATTACCTCCCCCTTAAAGCTGACGAAAAGAGATTTCAAGGGCTCTTCAATTACCGTCTCTTTTACCCTCTCTTTAATTTCAGCTATTTGTGAACGCACAATGTCAGAACTGTGAAATTTCTTTTCCAGTAATTTATAATAATGATTACTATTGTCTGACGCCTTTGCAATTGCTTTAGCTTTTATCTTCGCCTTTGTTTTTGCTTTCATTTTTTCCCCTCTGGTTATTTCTTTGCAACTTCTTGAATCTGGTAACAGACAAATACCTGTTATCTAATATAATTTTACTTTATGACTGCATGTAATCAATAATAATAATTAATAAGTGCAGTATATATTATATTTAGTAATTATTCTGAGTAATCATAATGTGTTTATATGCTTGCATTAACAATTTCATGCTACAGTTGATTATTATTCTACAGCAACGCAATATAATACATTAAAGTGTTATCATACAACGGCTTAATGAAAAACAATTCATCTTCTCAATCAATCAAGACCTGTCTTCTCATCACCATTTCAGTAAAAGTTTATGAATGCCACCCATAAACGAATCCGGGCAATTTCACTTCATACACCTTTCAACAATTTCCTCTTCTTAAATATCATATTCTCTTTGACATAACAACCGATTTTTCTTATTTTTACAGTCACTATAAACAACAGCTGTATAAATAAAAACCGTATTCAAGCCACTGAATTTCTTTTGAATTTTGAAGGGGAATAGTTGGAATTAAATCTTTATCAAATTGACACTTTTACAGACAGGCCTTTTGAGGGTAATCCAGCAGCAGTTATCCCTCTTGAAACGTGGCTCCCTGATTACACCATGCAATCTATTGCAGAAGAGAACAACCTTTCAGAGACAGTTTTTTTTGTTCCGAAAAACAGTGGATTTCATATCCGCTGGTTTACGCCAAAGATTGAAGTTGAATTATGCGGTCACGCAACTCTTGCAGCAGCTTATGTTCTGTTTAATATCCTGGGCTATAAAAGAGAAAGTATCGAGTTTGAATCCAAATCAGGGACCTTGACCGTCTTACAAAAGTACGATTGCCTTGTCCTGGATTTTCCCTCACAACCACCTATCCCCTGCCACGTGCCGGATGCAATAGTAAAGGCGTTTGCAAAGACACCGATTGAGTGTTTGCGGTCAGAAGACTACATAGTGGTTTTTGAATCAGAAAGTGATATTTTATCGATTAAGCCAGATATGGACTATCTGAAAAAACTTGATCTGAGAGGAGTTATCATTACGGCAAGATCCAGACAATATGATTTCGTATCCCGCTTCTTTGCACCAAATTGCGGAATAGACGAAGACCCCGTAACTGGTTCTGCACATACCCAGCTAACACCTTACTGGGCACAAATACTGGGCAAGACAAGTATGACTGCAAAGCAGGTATCAAGCCGTGGCGGAGAGCTTATATGTGAACTGCACAATGACCGCGTGTTTATTTCAGGAAAGGCAGTTAAATTTTTAGAAGGCAAGATTGAACTCAATATACAGTCAGTACCTGACAACAGCACTGATATCATAGATACATAGCCAATGACACCGGGGAAGGATACCATGAAAAACTACGATGTTGTAATCATTGGCGCTGGGGCTGCAGGGCTGATGTGTGCACTTACTGCCGGGCAGAGAGGACGTAAAGTCCTTGTTCTGGACCACGCTGAACGGATGGGCAACAAAATACTGATTTCAGGTGGTGGGAGCTGTAATTTCACCAATCTTTACATGGAGCATGAACACTATATATCAGAGAACCCACACTTCTGCAAATCAGCTTTGAGTCGCTTCAGCCAGCATGATTTTATTGCACTTGTTGAAAAACATAATATATCTTATCAGGAGAGGCGATATGGGCAGCTCTTCTGTAACGAAAACTCCGTTGAGATTTTAAATCTTTTAGTAGAAGAGTGTCGGCTATACGGCGTAAAGATCCTGAATAGATGTACGATTAAGGAGATAGAAAAAAACAGAGATTTTACAGTTAATACTAATTCTGAATGTTATGTAACGGAATCTCTCGTTATAGCCACTGGCGGCTTGTCGATGCCAGCAATTGGAGCCTCAGGTTTCGGATATGATGTAGCTGAACAGTTTGGACTCAAAGTTTTAGAACGTCATCCGGGCCTGGTCCCGCTGACCTTCGACAGAGATGTTCTGGATGATTTTAGTGATCTGTCCGGTATATCTGCAGATGCTACAGTTTCCTGTAACGGACAATCATTCAGAGAAGCCATCCTTTTTACCCACAGGGGACTTAGTGGCCCTGCAGTTCTGCAAATCTCAAACTACTGGCAACCAGGAGATGAAGTGGTTATTAATCTACTACCGGATATCGACCTGGCTGAAACTATTAAACAGTGGCAGAAGGATCGGCCAAAGACAGAGCTGAAGAATCTGATAGGAGAGCTGTTAACAAAGCGTGTTGCCCACCGGTGGTTAGAATTATGGTACCATAATAAACCTGTTAACCAATACAGCGAAAGAGAAATAGATGAGGTTGCTGTGTTTTTTCATGCATGGTGCATCAAACCTTCCGGCACCGAAGGTTATAGAGTAGCGGAAGTGACACGCGGGGGAGTTGACACGAATGAGCTCTCATCCAAAACTTTTGAAGCCAGAAAAACAAAGGACCTCTACTTTATCGGTGAAGTCATGGATGTAACCGGCTGGCTGGGAGGTTATAATCTTCAGTGGGCATGGTCATCCGGTTTTTGCGCCGGACAATATGTATAAAATGTTAATTATTTAAATTTACTGTACAGATAAGCAGTGGACTCATCGCTTACCATCCGTCCGATCCCTTTCACTCCATGAAAAATCAGATGCAGAGACATTTCCAGGCAAGTCAACTTCTTCTTTTATCTTCAATATACCACCCACATTACCCCCCACTCACTTAGCCTTTTTCTTGTCAAAATACTCTGAACGATACTCCTTTGCACAATCAGGACACATACCATGTGTGAATTTCGCTTCAGAGTGTTCACAAATATAGGTTTCTATTTTATTCCAATAGCCTTTATCATCTCGTATCTTTTTACAGGTAGCACAAATAGGTAACATGCCTGACAGCTTCTGGACCTGATCCAGTGCCGCCTTAAGCTCTCCAACAAGTATCTCTTCCTCTTTAATCTTTTCATGGAGCGATTGCTCCAAAGCCAGCACTCTTAAGCCTGAGTCTACCCTCACTTTCAACTCTTCAAGATTAAATGGTTTTGTCACGTAATCATCCGCACCGGCGTTAATACCGTTCACGATATCTTCTTTACTACCACTTATGGTCAGTATTATGATGTACACATATCCAGAGATATCTGATGCACGTATGCTGCGACATAGGGCAATGCCGTCCATCTCAGGCATTATTCGGTCGGTTATTACAAGGCGAACATCACTTTTGTGGAGTATCTCAAGCGCTTCCCTACCGTTTTGAGCAGTAAGTACTCCCAGTCCATGATTCTCAAGATATTTCCGCAAGATTTTAATTATGTCAGGTTCATCATCTACAATAAGTACATCCATACTATTTCCTTTTTCTAATTCGG
>JABGRF010000172.1 GCA_018648405.1 Candidatus Scalindua sp. | reverse complement strand
GGTTATTTAACTTCTCCTAATATTGGGGTTCAGGGTTCACGCGGTGCAGCGGCGATTCCTTTATTGGCAACACTAATTGCCTGGGGTAGAGACGGACTTGTTGAGCGTATCGACCGTACAATGTCGATGGCAGCAAAACTCGCTGAAAATCTGAACAACAATAAAAGAATAGCTCTTTGGGCAATGCCGACAACAGGGGTAACTGTCTTTCGTCCGCTTACATGCAGGACTGAGGAATTACATAAGCGTTTAGCTGAGGGAATGTTTTCAAGCTGTATGCTTGATGATGAGACTTGGTTGAGGTCTGTTGCCGCAAATCCTCTGGCTGATATTGATGAGATTATTTCAAAAATTAACGATGAAATAAATTGAAAATTTGGATTACATTCTCACAAATGGAATAAGCAAAAATAACAAAAAGTACACTTTTGAGCAAATCAATGTTCATGTACTGCACACACCACTCGGGGCCTTAGAGTCATAAAATGGGAGAATATTTGAGTTTAACATTTCGTGAAGCAGTGGAAAAAGACCTTCCTTTTATGGTAGAGATGCTGGCGGACGATGAATTAGGTTCACAACGTGAAGATACATCCAACCCGCTTAATTCAGCATATTTTTCCGCATTCAAAAATATAGTAGCAGATCCAAATAATGAGCTGATTGTAGTTGAGAAGGAAGGCAATATAATTGGAATGCTGCAGTTAACTTTTATCCCATATTTAACCCATAAGGGCTCCTGGAGGTGTCTGGTGGAAGGAGTACGTATTCACAAAAATTTCCGTGGTGACGGTATAGGAACCAGAGTCTTTGAATGGGTCATTCAGTATGCGAGGGGCAAAGGGGTAAGTATTCTTCAATTGACTTCAGACAAACAAAGACCGGATTCAATCCGGTTTTATGAAGATCTTGGATTCAAAAGTACACATGAAGGTTTGAAACTAAAACTTAATTAACAGCTAACAATTCGTTGCCCGCATGCCGGGGAACTCTGCGTTAGCAGTTTAAACTAATTTCCAGTAACTCCATGAGAGAGACTATATGAATGAAATCATATTTGAAGTACTAGCTCTTTCTACACGAAAAAGACCGTAGCTAAAGCAACGTGAGAGTAAAAACTTGGGAGAGATGTTAAATGTACAAAGCTGAGACTGTAGTCATACTAGATTTTGAAACTACAGGTCTTTCTCCTGATCATGGGGATCGTGCAATTGAGATAGGGGCTGTACGCATTGAAGATGGTGAAATAAAAGCGCATTTCCAAGAGTTAATGAATCCTGGACAGCGTATTAGCCATTTCATTGAAGATTATACAGGGATTACTAATGGGATGTTAAAAGAAGCTCCACCCTGTAAGGAGGTAATGCACAGATTCGCTGACTTTATTAGCGGTTATAATCTTGTTGCACATAATGCTTCATTTGATAAACGTTTTCTTGATGCTGAGTTAGCAAAAATATCCAGGAAATATTCTGGGCAATTCGCCTGTTCAATGTTAGTGGCACGAAGAATTTATCAAGAAGCACCAAATCACAAATTGGGTACTCTAGTGAAGTATGCGAACATTCCGTCTGATGGTGTTTTTCACCGCGCTCTTTACGATTCTGAAATGACAGCAAAACTATGGCTGGCGATGTTGGACTATATTGAAAGGCAGTACAGGATTGATTCAATACCGTTTGCATTAATTCAAAAATTAGCAAGAACTCCTAAAAATGCTGTTTGCAAATTTCTGGAGCAAGGCTCAACTTCTGATATTACGGTTAGACAGCAAGCAAAGTAATTCCAGATGAAACGGTTCCTATTATTTCTTCGATGGGCTTGGCATTAGTTTAATCTCATTTTTCCAATTCAATTAAAAAGGTTCAAAAATGTTTGGTACTCATGACTTATTACTTTTTGTCTTTTCTGGATGGCTACTTAATTTAATTCCGGGAGTGGATTCGCTTTATATTATAGGAAGAGGAGCGTCTCAAGGTTTGCGTGCTGGATCCATTGCGGCATTCGGAATAGGTACTGGAATATTTATGCATATCATGGCGGCGGCACTTGGACTATCTGCTATTTTAGCAACTTCGGCAGCGGCTTTTACAATTCTCAAATTGATAGGTGTAGCTTATTTAATGTACATGGGGATTTCTATGTTATTGACAAGCAAAGCTGACAATAAGACCCAGAAGATTGAAATAGAAAAAAATATTTCATTGAGAAAAGTATATACACAAGGAATTCTTACAAATATTCTTAACCCCAAAATTGCCCTGTTTTTCTTAGCTTTTGTTCCCCAATTTATAAACGCTGATGCTCCAAATAAGGCTCTTGCTTTCATATTCTTAGGTTCCATATTTACTATAAATGGGATGATTTGGTGTAACTTTCTTGCTTGGGCTTCAGCAAAAAGTAGTAATCTGCTAAAGAAAAATAAAATGCTTACACGCTATTTGCAAAAATCCGCAGGTTTATTATTTATTTACTTTGG
>JABGRF010000087.1 GCA_018648405.1 Candidatus Scalindua sp. | reverse complement strand
CCTTTTACCGGTAAATCCTTGATCAGCGTTACCGCATCGCCTGCATTGAGCACCGCTCCATTACTGTCGACATGCTTGACTGTAACTTCATCACTTTTTCCTTCGCCAGTTGCTTCAGCCCAGGTCTGGGTGTTCTCATCTAGATATAGCGTATCGAGTAACTCCTGCGGCCAGCCTTCACTGCTAAGGCGTTTCAGCATACGCCACACCATCACCTGCACCGCTGGTACCTGACTCCACATACTATCGTTAAGGCAACGCCAGCGATGAACATCAACTTTTTCCGGGTTTTCAATCTGTTCGCGACAAGTTCCACAAATAAGCACGCTCTCATCAGCACTTCCATTTGAACCCGGCGGAACTTCATACACGCCCAGGTTATCTGCTGCGCCACACAACTCACATTTAGATTCGCTACGCACATGTAACTCTTCTTCTATACTCACTGTTTATTGCTCCTCAAAATTGACCCGTTCTTACGGCTTCACGGTATAGACTTTAAATACGCATACCTTCAAACAGTATTAACCCGAGACAGCCAAAAACAACTACCGGTAACCACGCCGCCAGAACGGGTTGCAGGATTCCCATGTTACCCAGATTGGCACAGATATAGGCTAATACAAAAAACGCACAACAGATAAGGATACTTATCCCAACCCTCAGAAATATATTTTTGCTCATTCTTTCAAAACCTAAAACAACAGGAATACCCAGGAAAAGCAAAATAAAATTAGTCAAAGGATACGCCACCCTTGTGTGATACATGACGCTGTACCTGTCATTTTCCGGCTCTTTTCTTCGTAATTCTCTCAATTCCATAAAACTCTTCAGCGATGCATTAATATCAACCTTGCTCATTTCCGCAGGCGACAATGTGGTTTCCAGTAAATAATTATCCATTTGCAGTGCCGGTGAAATCCAATTACCACTTTCATCGTAATTGTGTTTGACGATATTAAATAGCAACCAACTGTTGCCATCAGTCCATTTACCCCGTTCAGCACTGATTGTAAACTTCTTTTTACCATTTTCGTATTTCCCAATTATATATGCAGATTTAAAATTTTCTTCTGCCATATTAAGTGACCATACCCTGAAGAGCATGTGATTCTCTTCGTCTTCAACCAGAATATTACTCTGTTCTTTCTCTTCAAATGTTGTTTGCTCTACTTTTTCAAGCTCCTCAGCAAGCCTCGGTATAATTAGTTCCTGATTTACAACCGCCAATAACGACAGGAATACCGATACGATGAAAATAGGAAGCATAATTCTATACAGGTTAATTCCAGCAACCTGCATAGCTAATATCTCATTATTTTTTGTAAATCTTACTAGTACCAGACTCACCGAGATGAGAGTTATAGCGGGAAAAAGCTGCGCGATAAATACCGGCACCATAAGCCCGTAGTAATGCGAAGCCATCGTGAAGGCCTTAACACCCATTTCTATAAAATCGTCAATCTTTTGAATCGCATCAACTACTATATAAATACCGCATATTGCAAACATGCAGACAATGAAAGAGGGTACAAACGCCTTAACAATGTATTTATCAATCTTGTAAACCATTTTACTTTAACTTCTCCAACAGTTCAGAAATGCTTATCCCTGAAACGGGATGTTTGATATCCGGTGATATCTCACATAGCGGCTCTAACACAAAAGCACGTTCATGCATACGCTCATGAGGTATTTTCAGATTGTGTTCATCTACAATTCTATTCCCGTATAATAATATATCTAGATCTACAACCCTCGGGCCCCATCTCACACCGGGCTTTCTACCCAGTCCTATCTCAATCTTCTTAAACTCTTCCAAGAGCACTTGCGGCTCAATCTCGGTCTCCATCCCTATGACACAGTTAACATAATCAGGCTGTAGTGGGCCGCCAACAGGAGCGGTGTTGTAAAAATCGGACTTCTTTTTGACACAGATCCCCTCACAGGCATCTAATCTGTCGATAGCTTTTATTATATTCTCTCTTTTATTTCCGAGGTTTGAACCGAGTCCTGCATATACCTTTGTCATTGATCTCATAGTGTGGTAAAACCACCCGCCTGCCGAGCAGGCATGGATTCATCCGGGCTGGCAGGTGCTTGATCCCTGAATCAGTGTTTACATCTTATAACTCCTGGGCGATATTCTCGCTGGTTACAAGTCCGTCTAAAATTTTTATACCTCTCCATCTATCTAATATTATCTTGAGGGGCAAGGCTTTCTGGCTGGGGCCTCCCGCTGCGAGGAGTATGTAAGGTTTTTTATCTTGTTTCTGCAAACGCTCTTCAATCTCGCAGAAATTTACGGTGAATATCGAACTAAAGAAAGCTGCAGCATCAATAAGATCTTGTTTCGTCAACGTCACATTACTATTAGCAAATTTCTTCAGTCTTTTTATCTGCTCGTACTCGTCGTATTTAAATTTTCCGTTTTCCCGTTCAAACACTTCCCCAACTAAATGATGAAACAAAAAACCTTTTT
>JABGRF010000055.1 GCA_018648405.1 Candidatus Scalindua sp. | reverse complement strand
CTTCAAATTGTGACAAGTTTATTGGATTTCCCTTAAAATCTTCAGTATGAAAATCCGGCGCAGACGCTCCCACCCTCATTGTACCTCCCAGATCTTTTCCGAAGGCGTTTGCTGCTCCCGGTTCAATAAGCCTTAGTTCCGCGATAACATCTTTTGCATCCTCAATATTACCCATTCCTATAAGGGCCTGGGCCTTAAAATACAAGACTCTTGCCTTGAAATTTTCCTCTATTTGATCCTGAATGCTTAATACATCATCAAAATAGGCAATAGCCTCATTGAAACTACCCAGTAAATTATTGGTGGCGCCAATATAAAAAGAGGCTTCCAGCGCCTCCTCTGTACCGGCAAACATATCGATTATTACCTGAAGTTCGTTCAGAGCATCTTCATAAAATTCTTTAGCATCTTCAGGCTTCATCTTTGAGTAAACACCGAGATTCTCTCTGATTGTGTTCAATTCTGATGCCGCATCTGCGTCCTGTCTTAGTGCGCCCACTGCATTGTTGTTAAACGTCAGCCCAAGCGAAACAAACATAATTACTACTATTGGAATCAAAAAATTCTCTTTTTTCATGGATATCTTTCCTTATATGTAATGAATTTATAACTGTCATTCTGAAGTGATATATTTAAACATACTATTTCACAGAAGAAAAGTATATTTTGCGTTACGAAATCCTGCTTACCTGTGGTTTTTTCTTAAGCCATACAATGATGATTGAAGAACTCAGGAATCACCTAACGTTTCAATACCTGAATTAATTACAGAATAACTCTTTTATCTTTTGGGAAATGTCTCTGCTACGCATTAATGTTTCACCTATCAGGATTGCGTCAATACCCGCTTCCTCAAGGACAAGGACATCTGCCCTTGTTTTGATTCCGCTTTCACTTACGACAATCTTACCGTCAGGAATTCGGTGATATAGTTGAAGCGTGGTGTCAAGATTGGTCTCAAATGTATCAAGATTTCTATTGTTGATACCGATAATTACAGCTTCTGTTTCCAATACCTTTTCCAGTTCGTCATTGTCATGCACCTCAACCAGGCATTCCATTCCCAGTTCGTGGGAAAGTGCGAGAAATGCATCAATTTCTTCTTTAGTAAGAATCCTTGCGATCAACAACACAAGATCTGCACTGGCAGCCCTTGCTTCGTATATCTGGTACGGATCAATAATAAAGTCTTTTCTCAAGGCAGGCAGACTGACTGTCTCTTTAATCTCAGAAAGATACTTTATATCTCCTTTGAAAAATTCTTTGTCAGTCAGAACAGATATTGCGGATGCGCCGCCGGACTCATATTCCTTTGCTATGTCAATGTAGTTGAAGTCTTCCCTGATTATGCCGGCAGAAGGCGATGCTTTTTTAACCTCAGCGATAAATTTGATCCGATTCTCTCTTTTCAATACCGTACCTGACTTTATTGCATCCGGAACATCTTTACATCTTTCTTTCAAAGATTCTATTGAGACAAGCTCTTTATTCTCAGCCACCTCTTTTAGTTTATATGCATGAATTTCATCTAATATCATGATTCTTTGCCCAAAATTAGAATTTATTTCTATTTCAAGGATATCAGATTAAATGTTTTTCCATTTTCAGTCAAGTATTTAAAAACTGTTGATTAAAGAA
Organism: Candidatus Scalindua sp.; assembly: GCA_018648405.1. Classification (GTDB taxonomy): domain Bacteria; phylum Planctomycetota; class Brocadiia; order Brocadiales; family Scalinduaceae; genus Scalindua. The sequence goes on along the minus strand of JABGRF010000055.1, from coordinate 848 downwards.
TCCCTTTGTATTAGAATCGACTCAAGTTTTATTTTAAATTGACTAGGACTTTAAATTTTATGAATAGTAAGGGTTAAAAATGAAGAAGACTTTTTTGTTCACACCGGGCCCCACTCAGATACCGCCGGAAGTTGTTCTGGCAGAAGCAAGCCCGATGATTCACCACAGAACTTCTGAATTTTCTGACATATTTGCGAATGTGTCTGAAAATTTAAAATATATTTTTCAAACTAATGATGGCGAAGTATTTACGTTCGCCTCTTCAGGTACAGGCGGGATGGAAGCATGTGTGGTTAATTCCGTATCCCGCGGAGATAAAGTCATTGTTATAAGTGGCGGCAAATTTGGAGAGAGATGGGCACAGATTTGCGAAACATATGGCGTAAACGTAGTAAAGATTGAAGTAGAAAACGGTAAGGCCGTAGACCTTGACGTTCTGAAAGATACAATTCAAAAGGAATCAGATGCAAAAGCAGTATTCGCAACGCTAAGCGAAACTTCAACTGGTGTTGTCCATGATATTGAAGGCATATCAAAAGTTGTTAAAGGTAATAACTTGTTGCTGGTAGTAGACGGAATATCAGGGATCGGCGTTCAACCGTTCAAGATGGATGATTGGGGTATTGACATCGCCGTTACCGGTTCCCAAAAGGGCTTTATGCTGCCTCCGGGCCTCGCTTTTGTTTGCGTAGCAAAGAGTGCGTGGGAATCGATTGAAAAGTCTGATTTACCAAAATACTACTGGAATTTTAAGAAGATGCAGAAGGCGCTAAGCAATAAGACTACGGCATACACGCCTGCGATCTCTCTCATTATGGCGGCTGCCAAATCCATTGAAATGATCAAAA
>JABGRF010000396.1 GCA_018648405.1 Candidatus Scalindua sp. | reverse complement strand
ATCAGAGGCATAATGGTAATATTGAGTGGCATCTGTTTCATGATACATCTGAATCGAATGGCACTATAGAATGGAAGAAAGGAATTAAGGATGCTGAAAGTACTTCTCAGTTGAAGCACTTGACACCTGCTAATGTTGCGGATTCGAAATATCAGAGTCCATGTCCGTTGTGTGGGTATACTACATATTTCTGGCTGAGCGATAGTGACCTGGATAGCGATGCGGTAATACACTTAAAAGGAGACTTTCCTGACTGGGAAAAGGCAGACGGTGTCTGTCGCTACTGTTATGAGTGTTATGAGTTGAGGGCCGGAAAGTATTTTGGAGGCAGCTTGGCTGCGTCGACTACAGATGAATACGTTATCGGCTATAATAAGTCACCAGTAGTTCTGGATTACTTTAGAAATGTAAAGTGAAGGATTCAGGCAATAGTGGTGTATAGCATTTGAATTTTATCTCTCTCTTTCCTGTGCGTTGCACGGGAGAAGAGAATATATAGAGGATAGTTATGGTTACTAAAATCAAAGAAAGTATTGAAGATCTACTTGCTGCAAGTCAAATCTATCAGTTTCTTTCAACATGTCTTCTTGAGCCTAACAAAGAGGGCTTGGAGATGCTTAATAATGCCGAATATATGTCTGAGGTAAAAAGCTGTATATCGGCTGGCGGCAACAATGAAATGCTGGGAGTGTTTGAACAGCTGCAGAAATCGTTGGAAGGTAATGACGTTGAGAATTTAGAGTGGGGCTATCGTGCTACTTTCGGAGGCGCAACTGTTGCGATGGATTGTCCTCCTTATGAGATGTATTACAGTGGCTCGCAAATATGGCAGCAGACTCAGGATCTTGCGGATATATCTGGAATGTATAAGGCATACGGGATTGAAATGGAAGAGGATTCGACCACAAGCAGGTGGGATCATGTGGCGGTTCAATTGGAGTTCCTTCATTTCATGACTTACAAACTTGCATATGCAATTGAAAATCACAGCGAAGAGGAACAGGAATCCTGTATTTCAGGCAAGAAGAAATTTTTGTATGCTCATATTGGTAGATGGATAAAGGCATTTTCAACGTCTGTTGTTAAGAAAACACCTGAGGACTTCTATCGTCATGCAGCGACATTGGCCAGTCAGTTTATTCATATAGAGATGGTCAAATTGTCTGTAGATGCGGAAGAGATAGATGAATATATGGGCAACGAACCTGATTACCTGCAGCGGCTTGAAGGTAAGAGTGCCAGCGCCTGTGATTCCTGTATGGATGAGGAGAAGTATGACTAATCTACAGGAAGAACAAACTGAAACTCTTGAAATTGAATACGATCATCAGCTGGTTGATGATATAGTCTGTAAGGGTTTGGTACGGCAGGAAGCATCCGGAGACATTTCCTTATATAATGAGTATCATGAGAAAAGAAATGCTATCTATGAGATGGCGGAGGAGAGAAGGCCAAGGAGGTTCAGGGAGCTTGATGAGGAGTTTTTTAATCGATTAGGTTATGCTGACTTCCTGAGAGATGCATTCGATGAGTATCCTGACATTGAGGCAGAGATAAAGGAGGTTCATGTCAGGAGGGCTACGACACGGAAGAACGAGGGATCTAATCTTGTAGATGAGGGTACTAAGGTTATCATCCGGCTATATCCTGAGCTTTTTGTTGAGGGTAGTAAAGAAATACGCAGGGTTATCAGGCATGAACTTATGCACGTTTCTGACATGATCAATAGTGCGTTCGAATATAATGTATATGAGGAGTTTTCGACCTCTCCAATGGAAGAACGAATAATCACAGACAGATATAGGCTTTTCTGGGATATTTCTATTGATGGACGTTTAACTAACAAAGGACTGGAGACTACCGCATCCAAAGAAGAGAGGAAAAAAGAATTTGATTCCTTCTTCAGTAAAATCCCTGAAGATACAAGGGAGTTGATATTTGATAAAATGTGGAATGCGGATAAAACTATTACGCATACCAGGTTGGTCGAATTGTCTAAAGACACAAACAAGGTCCTTGCATTAGCGGCAGGGAGCCGTTCTGCTGAAGAACTGGTAGAAGAATCAAAGGCCCTTGGCCCTGTTCCAGGAACGACATGTCCGCTTTGCGGATTCCCTTCATTTGATTGGATAGAGGAAGTTGCTCAAGATAAGGACGTTGCCAAAATAATAAATGAAGAGTTTCCTGATTGGAAACCACAGGATGGTGTGTGTGAAAGATGTGCAGAATATTATAAAATTCAGGCAGGAAAGTGGTAGTTCAAAAGTGCGAATAAGTATTTTTTACATAAAAGATATAGGAGGATGTATATGAAGCTTACGCGAAGGACGTTTATGAAGGTTGCTGGTGGTGTAACAGCAGCCGTTTCTATACCTATGAGAAATGCGCTGGCCTTTAAGGCATTGAAACCGGCGGTAGAGGTTGATAACCCTCTAGATTCTTATCCTGATAGAAACTGGGAAGACGTGTACAGAAACCAGTATAAATATG
>JABGRF010000057.1 GCA_018648405.1 Candidatus Scalindua sp. | reverse complement strand
TAAAGGAAGTTGCACGTACCGGCAGGATAGCCATGAACCGTGGGCCAAAATAGGATTCTTATACTAAGTTTCAATAATGACTAATTATAAAAAAATTTTAATCAAGAACGGCACTGTTTATAATGTTCCAAACAAAAAAACAGGCGTGTTTGATGTTTTGGTCAGTAATTCCAAGATTGAGAGAATCAGTAAAAATATTAAAGATAAAGAGGCTTTAGTCGTAGATGCTAAAGATAAAATAGTAGTTCCCGGACTTGTAGACGTACATGTTCATTTCAGGCAACCGGGGCAAGAGCATAAGGAAGATCTTCATTCCGGTTCACGGGCGGCGGCTGCAGGTGGTTTTACTACTGTGATAGCAGAACCAAATACGAACCCCCCGATTGATACTCCCTCACGACTTGTACAGCTTCTGGAAATTGCTAAAAAAGAGAGTATAATTAATTATTATTCAAAATCAGCTACAACAGTTGGGCTGAATGGAAACAGATTAGTAGATGTTGAGAAATTAAAAGCTGCTGGTGCAAAGGCGATCTCTGATGACGGACACCCTGTCGCCGGAGAAAGACTGATGCTTAATGCACTAAAGAAGGGTAAAGAATGTAATATTTTGGTGAATCCTCATTGCGAGGAATCACCTTTATATCGCAAAAGGCAAAACGAAAAAAAAGAGAATCTGAGAAATTTTACTGATTCTGTTACGAAGCAGCCGTACACGGCTGAGGCTGATTTTATTATGCGTGATATTGAACTGGCAGAAAAAACAGGTGCCAGAATCCATATTTCCCATGTCAGCCTTGCTCAATCTGTATTAGAAATTGCTAAAGCCAAAAAAAGAGGTGTGAAAATAACTGCGGAAGTAGCGCCACATCATCTTTTGTTAAGCGAAGATGCAGTTAAGAACATTGGCACTAACGCAAAAGTAAACCCTCCGTTGAGGTCAAAAGAAGATGTCAAGGCGGTACAAAAGGGATTAGCTGACGGCACTATTGATATTATTGCCAGTGATCACGCACCTCATTTGGCAAAGGACAAAAATCTGCCTTTTGACAAGGCCGCTTTTGGGCTTATCGGTTTAGAAACAACTTTAGGACTGGTGTTAACACATCTGGTTCGACCCGGTATTTTAACGCTGAAACAGGCAATAGAACAGATGTCTATTTTGCCAGCTAAAATCTTTGGTCTGGACAAATCCGGAATTGGGAGCCTGACACCGGGAACTAAAGCAAACATAGTTGTTATTGATTTGAAGAAAAGATGGAAAGTAGATGTTAACGAGTTTTTTTCGAAAGCACGGAACTGTCCTTTTGACGGTTGGAAGCTTCAGGGAAAAGCAATAATGACAATAGTTGGAAATAGGATTGTCATGAAAGACGGAAAAATTATAGAAAATATTTAATTTACACATTAACGGTAGTGAAAAAACCTTTCCACCCGACGGATTGTTTGGCGGGCGGGTTTCCACATACACTAATACTTCAATTATAGAAAGGAATGACATGACAAAACTTTATTCAGATAAAGATGCTAATATTAAACCACTAAAGGGCAAAACGATAGCAATAATCGGCTATGGCAGCCAGGGACATGCCCATGCACAGAACCTCCGTGAAAGCGGCCTTAAAGTTATAGTTGGACAGAGGAAGGATTCACCTAATCACACTCTGGCAATTAAGCATGGCTTTAAGCCGGTAACTGCAGCCCAAGCTACTCAAAAAGGTGACCTGGTCGCGATACTAATGCCTGATGAAGTACAGGGAGACGTCTACAAAGCAGAGGTTGAACCTCATTTGAAAAAAGGTAAAACACTTCTATTCTCACATGGATTCAACATCCATTTTGGTCAGGTTGTTCCTCCGAAAGATGTTGACGTAATTATGGTTGCGCCAAAGGGGCCCGGACATCTGGTAAGAAGTGAATATGAGAAAGGCGGCGGTGTACCTTGTTTAATGGCCATCCACCAAAACACGTCAAAGAACGCAGAGAAAATTGCCCTGGCTTATGCTGGAGGCATTGGGGGTGGGAGAGGTGGAATCCTGCCAACAACTTTTGCAGAAGAGACAGAGACAGATCTTTTTGGTGAACAAGCGGTATTATGCGGCGGAGCTGCCGCCTTGGTTAAGGCCGGGTTTGAAACACTGGTCGAGGCAGGATACCAACCGGAACTGGCATATTTTGAATGTATGCATGAACTGAAACTCATCGTAGACCTTTTCTACCAGGGAGGTCTGACATACATGAGACACTCTATCAGTAATACTGCTGAGTTTGGGGACGTGACAAGAGGGCCGAGAATAGTTACTGATGAGACAAAGAAAGAGATGAAGAAGATACTATCTGAGATACAGGATGGCAAATTTGCTAAAGAGTGGATTCTTGAAAACAAAGCGGGTCGTCCAATGTTTAATGCACTTGTTGCAAAAGACAAGGATCACCAGATAGAAAAGGTTGGTGCAAAACTGCGCAAACTCATGAAATGGATAGATTCAAAATAA
>JABGRF010000374.1 GCA_018648405.1 Candidatus Scalindua sp. | reverse complement strand
CAATCTTACACGACTCTTCAAGCAAATCCTCTAACAGGATAACTTTACCTTCCCGTGTAGACATTTTCCCGCCCTTAAACTTAACCAGACCGAAATCTACGTGTTCGCAATTACTTACCCATTCATATCCCATAAGCTCCAGGACCTTGAAGAATTGGTTAAAATGCAATTTTTGTTCAGAGCCAACGACGTAGATCAATTTGTCAAAATCGTACTCACGCTTTCTGTATTCAGCGGCGCAAATGTCCCTGGTTGCATACAGACTGGCATCATCCTTCTTCCTTAGTATACAGGGCGGCATGTCGTACTCTTCGAGGTCCACGATCAGTGCTTCTTCACTTATTTTAGACAAACCAGCATCTTTTATCCTATTAACGGTGTCATCAAGCAAATCATTATAGAAACTTTCGCCTGCATACGAATCAAACTTTATGCCTAACTTCTCATATACTCTTTCAAACTCTGATAAACTAATCTCTTTGAAATATTGCCATGTTTCTCTTGCTTCTTCGTTTCCATTCTCCAGCTTTTTGAACCAATCCCTCGCCTCATCTTCCAGAGAAGGGTTGTCTTTTGCTTCCTTATGGAACTTAACATATAACTCGTTAAGTCTGTTTATGTCGAGTCCAGTCTCCTTTATTGAACCCTGATCCTTAGTATCCGGTCCCCATCTTTTAAAGGCGACAATTAGTTGTCCAAATTGTGTGCCCCAATCACCCAGATGGTTTATGCCTACACATTTGTAACCAAGGGTTTTGTGTATATTGTGAATTGCATTTCCGATTACTGCAGAACGGAGATGATGAACGGCCAGGTGTTTTGCAATGTTTGGGGATGAGTAATCTATGACGGCAGTCTTACCTTTACCTGAATCAGAACATCCGTAAGAATCTGATTTGGTAAAGACCTCATCCAGAATTGTCTTGAAAATCATCTTTCTGGAGACATAAAAGTTCAGGTATGGTCCAATCGCCTTGATGTCCGTTATAATGTCACCTGTTGGCAGTTTTTGTGCAAGTTCGGCAGATATTTTCGCGGGAGCATTTCTTAACTGTTTCGCAATGGCAAAACAGGGAAAAGCGTAGTCACCTTTTTCCAGATCAGGCGGGATCTCTATGAAACCCTCTATCTCTTCCTCAGAAAGAGGGACCTCAACCTTTAAAATATCTACTATGTTTTTAATAAATATATCCATTTTGTTCCTATTTGAATGTGTTTTAGATTACGTCGGGTATAGAAACCCGACCTACAAGAAAGATTGGTAGCAAGTAGGGCGCGTTTCCATACGCGCCAGTCAATTAGAGATCCTTCGACTCCGCTCAGGATGACGTTATTCCAAGTGGAGCCAATGAATCTAATTGGAGATAATAAACTATAAATCCAGAATTTACTACTCTTTACTCAGGTCATTAGCCGGTCTATCAATATTCGGCAGCAACAGAACCAACATTCCTGCTATTGGAAGCATAGATGCGGCAATTATTAAAGATGTTTCCATGCTGTAATGATCTGCAATGTACCCGATTACAGGAAGCATAAGACCTGCAGAGCCCCAGACAAGTCCCATTGAAATACCTGCAATAGAGCCGGCCATGTCCGGGCATAATCTTTGAACTATTAATATGTTAACAGCAGAAGCTCCAAATATAACCATGCCGCTCAAACCAAGCAGTATCATGGAAAAATTCCCACCTGCATGCAGGGACCATAAAAGCAACGGACATGCAAAAATCGAGGAACTTGCTATTATAATTTTTCTGCTTATTCTGTCTGCCAGATAACCACCTATCAAACCGCCGATGCTTCCGCAAATTACAAAAGTGGATATGGCTATTCCGCTTCTGTGCATTGTAAGCCCTCTTTCTGTAAAGAGAATTGACATGAAGCTCATAAAACTCGTAATGACTAGTGAACGTATAAACATTATCGAAAACATAATCCATAACGGGCGCGACTTTCTGGCAAAAAGTATTTTAAAATCTGACAGCTTTGTACTGCTTTTGTTTTCGTGATCTATGGTTAGTGTTTTAATCAATATTAATGAGAGGATTACACCGGGCAAAGACAGTAACCATAATTTATTAAATCCACCTGATGATACAATTAGTGCAATAAAAAAAGGTGCCAGGGCCAGACCTAAGCACCCAACCATAAGGAAGAGGGACATCATAAATGTGGACTTGTTCCGGGTTAAACTGGCTACAGTTGCTGCACCATTAGGATGAAAGGCTGCAACGCCCGATGCTCCTATCATGAGCATAAAGATAAGGGCAGTGAAGTTTGGCGCCAATCCTATGCAGCTCATAAACAGTGCTGAACAGAGAACGCCGGATACAACAAACAGTTTTTTATTGAACCTGTCACCAAGAAAGCCGAAGACGGGTTGTAAGATCGAACCAAACACGGCTAATATTGTAGGCAATATAGATACCTGTGTTATTGTTAGATGTAGATGTGACTGAAAATGGGATAGGAGTGGCATTAAAAAACCGGCGTA
>JABGRF010000272.1 GCA_018648405.1 Candidatus Scalindua sp. | reverse complement strand
GTTTCATTATCATTTTTCTTCACACCGTTGCCATTACCACCAACCTGTATCGCTAATAAATTAATTTGTTCCTTCATTGTTTGTGCCTGGGCTGATAATTCTTCGCTTGCAGATGCAGTCTCTTCAGCGTTTGCTGCTGTCTGCTGTGTAACATTGTCCATCTCGTGCACTGCATTGCTAACCTGAGAAATACCCTCTGATTGTTCTGCAGATGCTTCCGTTATCTCCTTTGTCAGAACAGAGGCCCGCTTTACGTCCTTAACAATATGCTCTGTGTTCTCTTTGCACTTAGCGGCAATTTTGGTTCCATCGCCCGCTTTTTGAACACATTCACCTATAAGGACAGTGGTGTCCTTTGCGGCATCCGCGCTCCTTTTGGCAAGATTGCTTACCTCCTCTGTGACAGCAGCAAATTTCTCTCCGTTATCACTTGCGCGAGCCGCTTCGACTGCTGCGTTGAGAGCAAGGAGATTAGTATGAAATGCTATGTTCTCTATATCCGTGATACCCTCGGCAATCATCTCAATGTTTTCTTTAAGTTCTGTATTGTTATTTGTTCCATTCTCAAACGTGTTTACTTTGGCGATGCAGTTTTCAATTTTTTCTTTAGTTTCTTTTGCCGCACTCATACTTTTATTAGCAAGGTTCCTGACCTCTTTAGCAACTACAGCAAAGCTGTTTCCCTGCATAATGATTTGAGATGTGTCATGTCCGGCCTTAAGTGCCAGAGCATTAGTCTGCGATGCAATACCGTCTATTATTTTAGTAATCTCTGCTATCTTCTTGCTGCTGGAAGCAATCTCTTCCATTGAACTGCTTACTTCGGCAGCCGCTTTTTTACCGTTTTCTGCGTCAACAATACACACGTCAACTAATTTAGATGCTTCCTCTGCATTCTTTGCATTTTGTTTCGTCATGGATGACATCTCTTCCATGGATGCTGATGTCTCTTCCAGGGATGATGCCTGCTCTGATGAACCTTCTGCAAGGGACTGTCCTGCAGAAGACAGTTCTTCAGAGGCCGATGCAATCTGCTCTGAACTTTCTGATAGCTTTGCGACGAGATTACTCAAAAATCTTATTAATGGCTGTGCAAAAAGTATCCAGCCAAGGCCGATTACCACACAGACAATTATTACAGAAAGTGTCTGTATTTTTAACAGCGTTGACATCCTGGCCTTTGACTCTGCCTGATACAATGCTGCTGCGTCATTTATAGCATGCATCGTGGAATTCGCGCTGGTAAATGCATCATCATACGCAATAATGTATTCCGCTGAATTTATCTTAGTATCCAGAAGTGCTGTCAAATTCTCATGCGTAGTATTCCAGTACTTTTTAGCCTCAATTAATTTTGCAAGAATCGGACGGTCCTCACACGCCGGGAGTGTTGCGAATTCTGTCATTTCCATGTTCAGAGGTGCTTCTCCACCGCTAATGAGTGCTTCGAGTGTGGCATCAAATACCTCTTGTGTTTTCAGGAAGGTGTCTTCACCAAATTCTCCGTTACCTGAATCGTTAAAGAATGCATCCGTTTTCGCACTCATGGTACCTATCGGAATATTGACAACGAGAATGCCCATAACCTCTCCAAGTACGAAATCTTTTTTCGGACTATCTTCATGAGCGTTATGGCAATTTACACAGCCCGCAGCATTGGCGACATCAGCGGTTGCATAACGAAGGGTAAAAATACCGTTGTGCTCCATAAAACGCGAAAAGACTTTTCCTTCTTTTTGATATAAGAAATCGAATGCATCTTTCTCAAAATCAGAACGCAGGTTTTTTTCTTTGTTTATGTTCCACTTGCTCAGGAGATCGTAACTGTACACACCTTGTTTGTTGATAGTGCTTGATACTTCCTGTACAAAAGTGGCTGGAAGAGGGATGCCTCCGTCAAGGTTGGTGTAGTTCCTGTTAGGATGTACGTTGGTTATGCCGTCCTTCTTGAGCTTTACTATTATGTTCTTGGTGTACTGTTTGCGGTCTTCAACAATCTGGAGGGTTGCAATTTCTGCTGTCTTTATTGTGCTGTGGCGAACCTGGCGAGGCATTAATCCATTAATGTACTCTTTAAAATATTTCTGGGTAAGCATGCGCTGCCTTGCCGCTAGATTGACAACTACCAAGTCAGACTGCTGATTTCTTGTCGTCTTGAAGACAAAGAATGCGCCCAGTAATACCGCAACCAAAAAAATTGAAAATACAAGTATGAATTTTCTGCCGATAGTCATTTTTTCCCCTCCCAAGTTAAAATTACTGACTTTTTGAGTATGAGTTGTATGTTATCTATACAACTATTTTTTGCACCGTAAGTCCTTAATAATTCTAATAAGTTACTTCGGTATGCTTCAGATATAATCTGTGATAATGCTAAATATTTAGTGTATAGGTACTTCCGGTAAAATCCAATAAGTACATCCACTGAGACAATTATCGGCCTTTATCTAAAAAACTTTAGATAAAAAAACAGATATAAATGCTCTAGCAGAAAATAGCAAAAAAGATACCG
>JABGRF010000294.1 GCA_018648405.1 Candidatus Scalindua sp. | reverse complement strand
ACTACCCTTATAAAGTTTTGCTAATTACATTTTAGTATGTAAAATGTACCACTCGTATATTTAACAGGTTTTCTTAAGAATAAAACCTTAAACATTTTACAGAAAATGATGGCAAGGCAGATCTCCTTTACAATCAATATTACACGCAGTTACGCTTCCAGACAGTATCATCGTCTGAATTCACCATCCAAACCCATAACAAAGCGACTCTTAATTACCGTTGCTCTCCTGCTGCTATCTCTGTCGAGTACTTATCGCCTTGCCTATGTACAAGCAGATACTAACGGCAGCTTCACGCCTTTGGTATCAAAGAGCGCAGCATTGAACAACGAAATATGGTTTGAAGATATCAAGGCTTCCATCTCGGTCTCAAACCAGGAGATGAAAACACTCACTCAGTTTGTTACAGATTCTATATTACATTCAGAATACGACGAAAACAGCCTTTCTGATTCTCTTAAAAGAGACAATTTACCACGTATTGTTTTTGTCTCTCTCAGTAATGGTATCTCTCCGGCCAGCGTTGTGCCAGGTTCAGGCAACGGGCTTGTTGAAGCGATCAAGAGTGCCGTGTCTACAGCACAGGCTCTATTAAAAGAGAGGCAGAAACCAAAATGGATTAAGCTGGACATAGTTAACAATGTTTTCGCTATGGATAACATCAATCTTGATGATCCCATTAAGTATGACAGAAGCCTCCATGGCCTGGCATTTAATAAACAGTATGGTATTGCATTTCTTCCGGAAGAAGTTCTCAGCAACACGCTGATAAATAAAAGGCAGAAAATACGGATGGGAAAGATAACAAAGTACCTGAACCGCCGTTCCATTCATACAAATCAGAAAGAGAAGCTTAAAAGCCAGGAGATCAACACACTATACTGTTTTACAACTACAAGCTGTTTTTATGAAAACAACGTGATTGTAAATCTCTATAGAGGACACCAGCTTTACAGTCAGATTTCAAAGGAGGAGCTCTTATCCGCCGCAAGCCACGCAGGTGATTATCTTATCCGTTCTGTAGGACTATCCGGAAAATTTGCTTACTCATATTTTCCTAAGAAAAATAGTGTGTCTGAAGATTACAATATCATACGTCATGCAGGTACGGTATATGCCATGCTGGAGCTATACGATGTTACACACGATCCGGAACTATTTAAGGCTGCATACAGAGCCATGGAATATCTCCTCTTGTCGATTAAACCATATTCAGCGGATGGAGATGAGATGCTTTGTGTAGTAGAGAATGGATACGTTAAATTGGGAGGAAACGCACTGGCCTCTATAGCATTGGCCAAATATACTGAAATCACGAAAGATCGTAAATATATATCAACTCTGCGTAAGCTGGGCAGATGGATACAAAAAGCACAAAACGAGAGCGGTAAATTTCATATTCAAAAACAGAAATATTCGGACGGCAAGGTATATAAGCTTGAATCTGAATACTATCCGGGAGAAGCAATACTTGCCATGACCCGAATCTATGCAGTAGACCCTGATGAAGAGTGGTTAGATGTTGCCGAAAAGGCCGCAAAATATTTAATAAATATCAGAGATCACGGTTTATCACTCTCAGAGATGACACATGACCATTGGCTGCTTTATGCCTTGAATGGATTATACCGCTACCGTCCCGACCAGTTGTATATGGATCATACCCTGAAAATAACCCACTCTATACTTCAGGCCCAGAATCTCGGACCAACTCAACCGGACTGGAAAGGAAGTTTCTATAGCCCCCCACGCTCTACACCTACAGCAACCCGTACCGAAGGACTATGCTCTGCGTATTTCCTGACACAGGACTTTGGCGATTCCAAAGAGGCAGAACCGATTATAAAAGCCATACGGCATGCTGTTGCCTTTCAACTGCAGACACAGTTTATGCCGGAATCGGTAATGTACTTAAACCTACCACAAAGCGCCTTGTGGGGCTTCCACCGAAGTCTTACAAACTATGAAATCAGAATCGATTACGTCCAGCACAACATCTCCGGCCTCCTCGGATACTACCGCATACTTAATAATCAAGAGCAGGAAGATTGAAGAGAAGCAAGAAGATAGAAGCAGTGATCATTCGTAACTTGTAACCCGCAATTTAAGTTCATCAACTTTTTTTATGTAAGATATTTCTCCGCTGGTTAGATCATTATACAAACTTTCGAGATTTTCCTTTAATTCTTCCAAAGATTTACCTTGGGTTAAATAATCGGGATAATCTACAAAATGACCTATAAAAAGCTCATCATCTTGCCAATGGACATACTTTAGGGATTCCATTTAAAGCCTCCTTTTTAAGTGTTAGTTGAATTGAAATATATTAAACATTGTTGATCAAGTCTACTGTAAAATAATGTCAGGGTTAAATGTAGTTATTAGTCAGTAGTCATTCGTTTTTCTTTGTTTCTAAGATCAGTGTTAATCTGTGTATATCCGTGGTTAAGAGAATTATTTGTCTTTTGTTTTCTTAGTGTACTTTGTGCCTTTGTGTGAAATTATCTTTGATG
>JABGRF010000059.1 GCA_018648405.1 Candidatus Scalindua sp. | reverse complement strand
ATTACTGCACGCATATCGTCAAAACTGAGCTCTTCAATCTTCTGGACTTCATGGGAAGTCCTGAATCCGTCAAAGAAATGCATGAACGGTATTCTGGATTCAAGAGTGGCTGCCTGAGAGATAAGTGCAAAATCCATTGCCTCTTGTACGTTTTGAGAACATAACATGGCAAAGCCGGTAGAACGTGCTGCCATTACGTCTGAATGATCTCCAAAAATGGATAACCCCTGGGCAGCAAGAGAACGGGCAGTTATATGAAATACCGTTGGAGTCAACTCACCGGCAATTTTGTACATGTTTGGAATTATTAAGAGAAGACCCTGAGACGCGGAAATAGTTGTGGCCATAGCTCCGGTAGTAAGAGAACCATGTACTGCTCCTGCAACACCAGCTTCTGACTGCATCTGACTGACCATTGGAACTGATTCCCATATATTTTTCTGCCCTTTCGCGGACTTTGCATCACAGATTTCCGCAATAGCAGAAGAGGGTGTTATAGGATAGATTGTGATAATTTCATTAGTGGCGTGTACTACGTGTGCACATGCAGTACAACCATCAACTATGACCGTTTTTCGACTCATAAGTATCTCCTTGAATCAGCTTAAGCTAGAAAGCTAATTACAATATGTTATTAATTGTTGATTACAAAAAATCGTTAAAAAATAAGTTTCTTAAATAAATAACAAGTGCATGTTATTCATTTAAGTTTGTGCGAATGAATTTCTAATATTGCTAAAACACTCAAATATAATGTATTTATTGATAAAGTAAACAAAATTTTAGCTATACGTCCGTTATGTTGTTATTCTATACAGGGTTATCGTGAAGCCTGAATTAAATATAGGAATACAACATTTTAGCGTTTCACACCGGTGATATTCTTTAATATTTTTCTTGCCTTTTCCCCTGTCTCTAATAATATGGACAAAAGTTCTGCCTAGGGAAACGAATAAATTTCACCAGTGTGGTCATGGGCTGTTGCTAAATACCTGAAATATCAGCCACGATTGATTGGTTCAGTAGCCATTTAATACGCATTTTTTAGCGTTAACGATTAATATTGAAAAAAATTCAGAATGAAATATAAAAGTAGGAACCTTTTTGTTTAATAAGCTGTTATAAACGGTGATGTATGAAAGACTTTGACAACCAGGAAAGTAAAATTAATGAGTTTGAGGCTGCTGCTCTTGAGCACATAGATTCGCTCTTTAACTTTGGAATGCGGATGACTGGAAACAGGGAAGCTGCTGAGGATCTCGTTCAGGAGACATATCTTAAGGTACACAGATTTTCGCATACGTTTAAGGATGGATCCAACTTAAAGGCGTGGTTGTTCAAAATTTTACGTAATACCTTTATTAATACGTTCAGGAAAAAGATCAAAGAGCCCAAATCGGTTCATTATGATGAAGTTGAAGATTTTTTTCTGTTCAACAAGATTAAAACTGCTAAAAAAGAAGGAGACTATGTAAGTGGTGAGTCTTCCGATGTTTATGAGTTTCTTGAAGATGAGGTGAAAAACGCGGTTAATGGCCTACCGCTTGCTTTCAGGGAAGTTGTTTTATATTCGGATATTGAGGATCTCAGTTATGGCGAAATATCAGAAATTGTCGGTTGTCCGATAGGGACGGTAAAATCTAGACTTTTCAGAGCAAGGAAATTGTTGCAAAAATCGTTATGGAACTATGCAAATGAAAGAGGTTATTTGAAAGAAAGGCAGGAGGGAAGAGAAATATAATGACTTGTAAAGAAGCTATTGAACAACTCAATGAATTCCTGGATAATGAACTTGATGATGCAAATTATTCGAAGATCAGACAACATATTGATACGTGTCATAAATGCTGTGAAAAGTTTGAGTTTGAGCAGTCAATAAAGAAAGTCATAAGAGAAAGAACTGAGCTCCACAAGACGCCTCCGCGTGTGTTGCAAAGCATTGTGAGTCAGTGGGCAGAGTTGAATGAAGAACGCAGCAAGCCGGAACCTGTAGCTGTAGAGCCTGTAGTGTCACACGGAAAAGGCATATTTGGTTTCTTTACGTTAAGACCTGCATATACGATGGCTGTCTTATTGCCTATGACTATTATAGGCCTTGCCGCATACCTCGCTTTTTTCAGACCAGCAGAATACTCTCCCATTGTTAAAGTTGCGGCAGAACGTCACGATAGTTTTGTTAATAACAATATTCACCTTGATCTTGTCAGTTCAGATAGTAATGAAATAAGAAGGCATTTTGAAAATTCACAACGTTCTAACTTTGCTATAGATGTTCCTGAATGTAATGGACGTGAAATGGAGCTCTTAGGTTGTAAAAAGTATAGCATGGATGGGAGAAAGAGTGCCTATGTCGGATTCAGAGGCCATCAAAATAAGATATCATTAGAGATGGTAAACGGTACAGGGATGAATATAGATGAGTTCCCTCACGAATTTTACAAAGGTCGGTCATATTACTTTGGGAAATATAAAGGATATAATGTAGTTATATGGAAACATGACAATACACTGTATAGTCTGACTTC
>JABGRF010000060.1 GCA_018648405.1 Candidatus Scalindua sp. | reverse complement strand
CGATCTTCTACAATCTCTTTTGCGAATTGGTATTCATAAGCCTCCTTCGCATGCATGGTGAGAAGCTTTCCCTCTTCAATTATCAGTTTTTTAGACTTAAATTTATCAGTTTTCTCTTCATTCATCTCTTTTAGTTCTCTACCTGAAACATAAAATCCTTCAGGCTTTTCCTCTGTAACTACGCGGTATACTTCTATCTCTTTTGTAACCATCGCCTCTGCAAGTAGAACAGGGTAGCCGTTCTTCTCTGCGAACTTTCTGAATTTGGTTCTCAGTACAGTTTGTATTTTTTCTCCTACGGTTTTGTAACCACCTTCAGATGAAGGGACTATTGGCTCACAATCTCCTAATTCCGCCTGAGGAGACATGTATATCTCGTTGCATGAAATTGCTATCAGAGAACCTGCAGAGATTGCCTTTGTGGGAATAAATGCTACTGTTTTAGTATTTTTAATATTGCTGATATGCTCTGATATTTCGAAGGCTGACTCCAGCTGACCGCCAAATGTATCTATCTCAAAGATTATGAGGTTTGATCCATTCTCCTTCGCAATTTCAACCCTTCTTTTGAGTGAATTGTATATGCCACCATCAATCATTCCGCTCAGGGGTATGATTGATACCTTATCACCCGCTAAGCTTTTTGTTTCTTCTGCTCTGATTGGTGCTAGTTGTAATAATATGAAATGAGTAAATAATAAAAAGAGGAAAATGTTTATAAACTTTTTCATGATAGATACTTACCATAAGTTGACACCAGCATTATAGAAGATAAAATTTATCAAAAAATGTAATGCTTGTCAACTTCAATAGTATTTGAAACAGACCAGCGATGTCGTTGATTTCGGTTTGAAAGAGATAAAAATACTTTTTTAATGGGCAATATTCCCCAATTTATACTCAAAAAAAGTTGACTTTTGGGAGCTAAATTAATAGCATGCAACATTACTATAAGAATTGGAGAAAATTATGCGTAAATTGGACGGCACAACAACCTTAAATGTTGATGATATTGTCAGAAACAAAGATCTGAAGGAAACTCATATACATGACATTCTTGAGGCGAGTGCCATTATTAATTCCAAGCTTGAATTAAACCATGTGTTGGAACAGGTTATAGTTCATGCTACAAAGCTGACTAACTCAGTTGCGGCATCCATCATATTACGTGATTCTGATGATGATCTGGCTATTCGATATGCGACAGGTCCCGCTTCTGATAGGATTTCAAATATCAGGTTTCCGGCGACAAAGGGTATTGCCGGATACTGTATAGGAACAGGACAGATAGTTGCGGTATTTGATGCTAAGAAAAATCCGCACCATTTTAAAGAAATTGATAAACTTTCCGGATTTAAGACTGAAAGTATTCTGTGTATTCCATTATGTGTAAAAGGCGAGACAATCGGCTGTGTTGAGTTGTTGAATAAGCGCGATGGTACATCATTCAACGATGATGATATTGCTGTCGCTACAATAATGAGTAATTTTGCGGCTGTGTCTGTTTCGAATGCTAAGAGTTACGATAACCTACAGAGAACAAATTCTGCACTTAAATCAGAGTTGTTTTCAAAAGACATGGTAGTTGGTAAAAATAAGAAAATTAACAAAATATCACAGTCGATTAAAAAACTGAAGGATGCGAAAAGTAATGTCCTGATTCTTGGAGAATCAGGGACTGGCAAAGGCATAATTGCACGTGCTATCCATGAACAGAGTAGCCGAAAAGATAATCCATTTGTTACCGTTAATTGTTCTATTCTATCACCAACACTATTGGAAAGTGAATTGTTTGGACATGAAAAAGGCTCATTCACGGGTGCGGACAAGTTAAAAGTAGGTAGATTCGAGATTGCTGATAGTGGGACGGTCTTTTTAGATGAGATTGGAGAGATTGACAAATCAGTACAGACAAAGCTTTTAAGAATATTGCAGGAAAAGGTATTTGAACGTGTGGGCAGTACCAAGACCCTTACAACAGACATTCGTATAATAGCCGCAACAAACAGTGATTTAGAAAAAGCAGTAGAGCAGAATTTATTCAGACGAGATCTTTATTACCGCCTAAAAGTCATCGTCTTCCAACTGCCACCATTGAGAGAGCGAAGGGAAGATATTCCCGCCTTCGCAGAATTCTTTCTTGAGAAATACAGTAATGAGTTAAGTAAGTCAGCTCACAAGTTTGATGAAGAGTGCATGAATGCTTTAGTAGGTTATGATTATCCCGGTAATATAAGAGAGTTGGAAAATATCATTGAAAGGGCAGTGGTTCTGGCGGATGACGATGTTATTCATATCAGTGACTTGCCGGATGAGATTCAATATAAAAAGAAGGGTATATTTGATAGTCAGATTGTAGCACCTGAAAAAACTAAATCTATTCATGACATGGAAAAGGATGCGATTTACAAAACACTGCTTGAGTGCTCATGGAATCAGAGTATGGCTGCGCGTTTACTAGGACTTAGTCGTGACAAATTAAGATATCGCATAAAAAAATATGGTCTGGAAAAAACTGCTAACAATTAA
>JABGRF010000061.1 GCA_018648405.1 Candidatus Scalindua sp. | reverse complement strand
TAAATTGTTTAGTAATAGCTATTTAAAATTAAATAGTTGAATAATATGTGTTAAAGCGTCTCTCAAAACATAAAAAAAAGAGATAGAAAGTGATTTTTGGTCAGGAATGTTATATCCGCGTTGGCTTTCTGACAATGATTACAGACAAATACCCCTTGCCGGCACCCTTTAGCGAGAGAAGATCCCGCGTGATGAACTCTTTCTCGAATCCTACATACGAGGCAAAAAGTGAATTATCTATAAGTTCCATCTCTTCAAGAAGCTCGATCACCTCATCCAGCTTCTTTGCTACCTTCATTAGAATTACTGTATCAAAGCCGTTGAGTATTGGGCGCAATTCGTCAATGTCACTGGATACCGGAACAATTGCCAGTTTCTCGCTCTGCTCTATCAATGAGAAGTTGGCCAGGCTTGCAGCAGCATTGTACGATGTAATCCCCGGAATAGTGTGAATCTTCTCTGCAGGAATTATCTTAGAAAGCTGCTCTAAAAGATAACAGTATGTACTGAATGTTAATGGATCGCCGATAGTCAGATACGCTACACTGTTACCGGCAGTGATCTCACGCTCAATCTCATTTGCGGATGCGAGCCACGCAGTCTCTAGCTGAGCCTTATCCTTGACCATCGGATATACCTGTTCAACAACCCTTTTACCTTCACAGATGTCCGCAACGATATCCAATGCAAGGCTTGACGCCTTTGAGTCAGCCCGTGGCGCAAAAATACAATCCACAGACTTTATAATACGAACCGCTTTTACCGTAACCAGTTCGCTGTCTCCCGGACCTACCCCGATGCCATAGAAATTTCCCGCTTCACTGTTCATGTCAATCTTAGTCCTCATCCAGGAATATAATTACGTTTAAATCGCTCACCCGTATTTTCAATATTGAAGATACATCAAATTCTCGAATCCTCTCTTTTTCCAGAGAGAGATTCTCACAAACAAATATTCTTTTCTCTTTTATACCTGTCTCTAATAACTTTTTGGCAATAAGCTTAACATTATTAGCGTTATCAGTTAAGACAGCAACCTTTGCATTATCTGTGATCTTCTTTACAACCGCTGCGAGCTTCGCTGATCGCCCGTGCAGACTCATGAAACAGGCATCATTCCAGGTCCTGCCTATCTTTGCAAATGCCAGCTGGACGGAACTGATACCAGGTATCACCTCGCATTTTTCAATACCTATTTTATCAACAATGAGCTTTGAGTAACTGAAAAAACCCGGATCGCCGCTCACGAGAACAACCACCCTCTTCTTCTTTTTGCTCAAAGAGGCAATTCTAGTAATAAGCAGCTTATAGTTATTGCTAAGTACATATGTTTCTGCATCTGCCTCTGGGAACAGTGCAAGAAGCCTTCTACTGCCTATTAAGACCTCTGCATTGCTAATCTGATGTATTGCATACCCGGTCAGATACTTTCTGGAACCCGGGCCGCAGCCTACAATAGTAACCTTGTTTACACTCTTTTTTGCCAAGCCTTAAAACCCTTTGAAGTCCCAATAATGTTCTTCTTCATATCAAACAGTACTGTTCCTATCTCTATTTTAGATGAAACATATCGATATGCCGATGCTTGAACATCATCAGCAATATGGTTAAATATGTCCAATTTATTATCTCTTCTCATGATCTCCACCATTCCTTCTACCGTAGGAGACTCTTCAAGTTCACAAATCACTGCAGGATCTATATTAGCTTTTTTAAACAAGTTGATCAATATATCATTTGCAGGTTTTGAATCTGAACTGTGTGTATAAAAATCACCACGAATGAGCTTTGCAAGTTTGCCGGGATGCCCTCCGACTATTACACTCTTAAAGCCGCGTTTAACAGTCTCATCCAGCATAAACCCGACAAAATTACTCATCTGAATTACCTGATCGCCCTCGATCTCGAAATGGCTTTTGAATCCGGTTTCACCAAGACTTCCCGGAACCAGAACAACCGATTCGTAACCTTCAGCCTTGGCAACATCAAGCCCGCACAGCAGAGATACCTTGAATGAGTCGAGAGACATTGGCCTGACGATTCCGGTAGTCCCGATTATGGAGATACCGTCAACGATCCCCAACCGCCCATTGAATGTCTTCTCCGCCAGCTTCTTCCCTTCCGGCACTGATACAGAGACATCTATTCCGCCATGATCACCAAGAACCTCTTTTAGAGAGTTCGTAATCATAGATCGTGGTACAGGATTTATAGCCGGTTCTCCCTGACCAACCTGAAGTCCGGGTTTAGTGACCGTACCAACACCATCTCCGGCAATGAACCTGATTCCGTTGCCGCTTGATTTTTCGACTCTTACATGGATCTCACAACCATTCGTAATATCGGGATCATCTCCCGAATATTTACGCACAGCACATTCGGCAAAACCATTACCTACATTACGGTGAAGGAGGTTTAAGTTCAATTTGACCTCGGCCGGGGTCATCAACTCTACAGAATCGGGTATAGTCCCCTGGAGCAGCCCATATGCCGCCCCCTTCGCCGCACCAGCTGCACAGCTTCCAGTAGTATATCCATATT
>JABGRF010000062.1 GCA_018648405.1 Candidatus Scalindua sp. | reverse complement strand
ACAAAGAAAGCTAATGAAAATAATCGATTTTATTGAGGAAGAAGCCGTAATAGACGATTTGCAGTCCACTGATAAAGAATCTGTCATACGGGAAATGGTTAACGTATTGAGAGATATGAACAAGATTAACGAAGGTGAATTAGACGATATAATGAGTGCGCTCATAAAGAGAGAAAAAGTAGGAAGCACAGGAATAGGTAAAGGAGTTGCGGTACCTCATACAAAACACAAGAGTATTACAAAAATAACAGGCGCATTTGCTCGTTCGTTGAAAGGTGTTGAATTTGATGCACTTGACGGCGAACCTGTTTACCTGTTCTTTCTGTTACTATCACCAAATGATTCAACAGATGTACATCTCGCCGCCCTGGAAAAAATTTCATCTGTAATTAGAAACTCTGATTTTCGTAATTTCGTAAAAAACGCATCTGATAAAATAGAAATGGTTGACATCTTAAAGGAAGTCGATGAGGCAAAGTCTGAATAATACAATTCAACTATTAACCAAACCAACCAATGCTTATAAAACGCAGGACAAAGATAATAAATACAAATGGACTACACGCAAGGCCTGCGACACGTTTTGCAGAAGTGGCTAGTAAATTCAACTCAGAGATTTTCGTCAAAACAGCAAATAAAGAGGAAATAAACGGAAAAAGCATTATTGACCTTCTAACACTGGGTGCAAAGAGAGGAACCGAATTATTAATAACCGCAGATGGGGAAGATAATGAAATTGCCCTGGACGCGTTAGAAGGCCTTGTGAATGACGGATTTGACGAGGACAGCATGGAAACGAGAAAAGGCATTGCTGTGTCTCCGGGTGTAGTAATAAAAGACGCATTCATTCTAGAGAGCGAAGGCTATCGAATACCACGCCACCTTATCAAAGAAGATGAAATTCCCAAAGAAATATCCAGACTGGAAGAAGCAACAACAGCAGCATGGAAAGAGATCGAGAAGCTTGAGAATCGTGTTTCAGAAAATTTAGGTTCACAAATTGCCTCTATCTTTGCAACCCACAAATTAATGCTTCAAGACGAGCTGTTACTGCGTGAATTTAGCAAAAAAGTAGAAGAACACAAATTCAGCGCGGAATATGCAGTCTCATTAGTCTTGCGTGTATATATTAAAAAATTTGAAACTGTTGACGATCCTTATCTCTCTGCAAGAGTTGCGGATATATATGATATAGAAAAAAGACTCTTAAGGAATTTATTGGGAGAGAAAAGGGAAGAGCTAAAGAACCTTACAAAAGAAGTTGTCGTTGTTGCACATGATCTCAGCCCTTCTCAAATAGCATCTTTAGATACCACAAAAGTACGTGGATTTGTAACTGACCTTGGCAGCAGGAATTCACATGCTGCAATTGTTGCCAGAGCTTTGGGAATACCTGCCGTAGTTGGCTTGGAAACAGCAACAGTTGATATATTTGGCGGAGACCGTATTATTATAGATGGAAACAGGGGAGATGTGATTGTAAGGCCGGACGAAACAACCATCAAAGAATATCAACTAATAGAAAAAGACTTCCATGTCTTCGAAGAAAGAATTACCTCTGAACTCAAAGATTTCCCAGCCGTAACCTTGGATGGCAGGGAAATTTCGATATTAGGTAATATCGAATTCCCTCGTGATATTATCCCAAACTTAAATCAGGGTGCTACCGGTATAGGCTTGTATAGAACAGAATTCCTGTTTCTCGGCAGCAATGAATCACCAACAGAAGAGGAACATTTTAAAGCCTATGCACAGGCAGTTCAAGAGCTGGGAGGCAAACCGTTAATTATCAGAACCGTTGATTTAGGCGGAGATAAATTCTTCCCTGCAAACAGCAATACAGAACTCAACCCTTTCTTAGGCTGCA
This sequence comes from Candidatus Scalindua sp., assembly GCA_018648405.1. Classification (GTDB taxonomy): domain Bacteria; phylum Planctomycetota; class Brocadiia; order Brocadiales; family Scalinduaceae; genus Scalindua. The sequence continues at coordinate 683 of JABGRF010000062.1, read as the reverse complement.
GATCTATTCGTTACTGCCTGGAACACCCGGACATCTTTAAAACACAGCTTAGGGCTATCTTAAGAGCCTCTGCACTGGGTAACGCAAAAATTATGTTCCCATTAATCTCTTCTTTACAAGAACTGCGAAAGGCAAAGGATATTGTAAAGGAGGTAATGGAAGAGCTGAATCAAAAAGGAATTGATTTCGATGAAAAAATAGAAATTGGGATTATGATTGAAGTGCCATCTGCCGCCATGGTAGCAGACGACCTAGCAAAAGAAGTTGATTTCTTTAGTATAGGAACAAATGATCTCATTCAATACACTATGGCTGTAGACAGAGGCAATGAAAAAGTTGCCCACCTCTATTCGCCAGCGCACCCGGCAATCTTAAAATTACTGAGGATGGCCATAACGGCTGCCGAGGAAAATAATATAAAGATTGGGATCTGCGGAGAAATGGGAGGAGAAGTTGAATACACTATCTTATTATTAGGGTTGGGTTTAAGGGAATTTAGCGTCGCTCCCGCCATGATAATACCGGAAGTAAAAAAGATTATCAGATCCGTCACTTATGAAAGAGCAAAGGAAGCTGCAGAAACAGTTTGTTCCTACAACGATCCTGCAAAAACGATAGAATACCTCCGTAATATTGTTCGAGAAATCATTCCAGAATTAATATATTAAGGTCAAAGGTTGATT
>JABGRF010000219.1 GCA_018648405.1 Candidatus Scalindua sp. | reverse complement strand
GCCGTTTTACGCTCTATAATGCTTAGATACTCAGATTCCGTAACTTCGGCGTCGTAGCACCTTAAGAGCTGGACCATTTCACCTTCACACAGGGTATTTATGGTCTGGGACATTATGAGTGTTGATACTTGGGAATCGAGTGCAGAAAGTATGGTATAGGCCCTTGAAAAAAGATAATCACCAAACAGAATGGAGATCTTACTCCCCCATTTAGTATTCATCGTCTCGATATGCCTTCTTACTACTGCTTCATCAATAATATCATCGTGTACAAGGGTTGCCGTATGTATGAGTTCCACAACTACTGCTAAATCAATATGTTGCGGGATTAAACCACCTGCGCATTGACCTGACAGTAAAAGCAGTGCCGGGCGCAATCTCTTGCCCTGTATCTTGCTGATATGAAACACTAAATCTGAAAGGCGCTTGTCTGCAGGAGACAAATCACTGTAAATACGCTCCTCAACCTCTCGCATTTGATCTTTTAAAGGTGCTAAAATAGCATCTGTACTCATCTAGTTTAAAACTCCGTTATTTCCTGTAATATGTTAATTTATAAAAGGGCTGAATATACTATCAAGAACTTAAAAAAATGTCAATTATGTTTTATCTCAATGTTTCCATTGTTGTTTATGTCAAAAATCCCCTAAGTCTATTTTCTCATTATCTTTGATATGTTTATTTCCCTGCGAAGATCTTCAACTATATCACCGTATACGCAATTCTCAACAGATACATTCTCTTTGAAGGGGATAGTTCCGAGAATAGGAACAGAAGAGTATTTCTCTATTTCCCGGACAAAACCGTCATCACCCTTCAACATATTAATAATTATTCCCTTAATTCGAATATTCCTGCTTTTAGCATATTCAACAGTTAAAAGAGTATGATTTATTGTGCCCAGATAATCGCTACCCACTATTACGAGTGGCAGGTCCATCTTACGAACCAGGTCAGCAACAAAAAGAGTATCATCAACTGGTACCATAAGACCGCCAATTCCCTCAACAACAACAAAATCATGCCTGTTCGAAAGCACTTCGTACGCTTTCCATACTTTGTCAATATCTATCGTAACACCGGACTTTACTGCTGCAATCGTTGGGGCGATTGGTGGTTTGAGACGGATAGGGCTCACAAGATCATCATCGTCAGTACTATCAATTATTTTCTTCAGATACACAACGTCTTCTGAGACAAGTGATCCATCTATCTCCTTTGCACCTGATGCAACCGGCTTCATGACACCTACATCCAGGCCGTGTGCCTTTATTGCCGCCGCTATCGCGCCGGCAATGACAGTCTTGCCGACTCCTGTATTACTTCCTGTTACAAATACACCTTTTTCCATAAATCAGTCTTTTATAATTCTGCAATCTATCGAATCAGTCAAGTTATCTATCGTCTTATTAATCCGACCATTATTTTCACTTAAGGGGGTTATTACGATCGCCTTGTTTGATTCTGTATAATTGAAGGTTCTGCCCGACTCGGCCGAGTCAGAACAGAAATGTTAAACTCTTATTAATTTCCTAAAACCAGCTTATCGCCTTTTTTTAATTTCAAAATATCTCCAGCGTTACCCAGATTCACTGATATTTCCAGATAACCGGAACTCCCAAATATTGCCAACGCCTCGTTATCTCCCACATCTGAATACGAACTACAGATACCGTTGATCCTCCTCCTACCCATAGCAATTGACACTCTTTCCGTCTCTACCTTCATCCTGTCAATAACTTCCTTATTAACATTAGTAATAAGATTACCAAAACTATCAACGTATATAATTTCTGCAGTCAACTTCCCATCGGGAGAAAGAATCGGCTTAGGCAGATCTATTTTTTTCACCTTGTCAATTTTTTCACCAAGATCCTTATGGTCAACCCCATTGGAGAGATGCGCAGCTACAGGTGCAAAAATATCACGCCCATGAAATGTATTACTGAGTTTTGGCAAGAACAACTTATAGTTAGTAACTTCCCGGATCGACGCAGATTCCTCCTTCGCAATAACAAACGAGAGCACTCCATTATCAGGTGCAAGGAGAAGATAATTCTTAGTTTTCAAACAGATAATTTTCCTCTCACTCCCCACTCCCGGATCAACTACAACCACGTGGATAGTTCCCTTGGGAAAGTAATTATATGAATTGCCAAGAACACAAGCCGCCTGAAAAGTATCCTGAGCCGTTATTGTATTGCTAATGTCAATTACATTTGCCGATGAGTTGATACCGGCCATTACACCCTTCATAACACCAACATATCCATCTTGCAAACCAAAATCTGTAATTAACGTTATTATCGATTGTTTTTTAGGCATACATAAATCCTCAAAATAATTTTCTCTTTATTCTACAGATGCATCTACCTGTCAGGCCATAGCTACCAATATTTTGAATCTCATTCTACTGCATACACACGCTTAATGCAATCTTCGAAACTATCTGTGCCTCCCACCAGAAAAGAGTTTATCCAAAACCTCCAACAACAGGAACTTTAGCATTGCAGCTTGTACACATTCCATCCATTATTTCAAATGTTCTAACGCTGAAACCTGCCCTTTCAATCAGCATTTTACCACAACTATGGCAATACGTGTTCTCCCACTCATGTCCGGGAACATTTCCTATGTAAACGTATTTGAGACCTTCTTCAATCCCTATCTCCCTTGCTGATTCTAATGTGGAAACCGGTGTTGAAGGCACATGTGACAGCTCAAGATATGGATGAAATCTGCTCACATGCCATGGTGTCTCTTCTCCAAGATTCTGCACAATCCATCCGGCAATATCATGTAACTCTTCAGTGCCATCATTATAACCAGGCACTACATTGGTTATAATTTCCACGTGCATATCCCATTTTGATTTTGCCCTGATTGCTGCGTCCAAAATCGGCTTTACGCTCTTTATTCCGGTAACGTCTCTATAGAAACAGTGCCTGGAATCCTGCAATTCTTCACTCACCTTAATATCAGTCCCTGATGAATCTTTTGGCGGGTAACTGTCGAGCCCTTTGATGTCAACTCTGTAAGCATCCAAAAACGGCCCAATTGCATCTAATGCGTCCGGCTCGATATAACCGTTTGTCACAAAGACTGTGTATAGCCCTTTTTCCTTCGCTAATTTCGCACCATCAATTGCATATTCAATCCAGATTGTCGGCTCATTGTAAGTCCATGAAATACCTTTACATCCGTTTTCAATAGAACGAAGTACCAGCTCTTCCGGAGAGACATAGGATGTGTCTCTGTCGCTATTATCAATACGTGAATGGGCTATTTGCCAATTTTGACAATGACCGCAACGCATATTGCATCCAAGAGAACCAATTGAAAATGTGCGACTACCGGGGAAAAAATGGTATAAGGGTTTCTTTTCAATCGCATCAGCACATGCAGATGAAACGCTACCGTAAATCATCGAGAAGAGATTACCGTCTATATTTTTCCTCACTCCACAGTAACCCAATTTACCATCTGCAATGACACATCTATGCGGACACAAACGGCAACTAACTTTCCTATTCTCTTCTGTTTGATAAAACAGCGCTTCATGTCTCATTGTGACTTACGTTTTAGAATTATTAGCGTATAAAAGCCTTACCTTTTATTACGATCAGGTTGACACCCTTCCATAATCATCTTCCAGACGTATGATATCATCTTCGCCAAAATACTCTCCCTGCTGTATCTCTATAAACGTTAAATTCTCATCACCATTATTTGTCATACGATGTGCAGCCTCACGGGAGATATCAACTGTATTCCCCTTTTCTATGTGAATCTCTTTACCATCAATGGTTACCACGCCCTTTCCGTCAACCACCATCCAATGTTCGCTTCTCCTGAAGTGCTTTTGATAGCTCAGTCTTTTTCCAGGCGATACGGTTACCCTCTTCACTTTATAAGTAGGTTCATCAAGCAACACCTCCCATCTGCCCCAGGGAGGATTTGACACTTTCTCATTCGGTTCTGGTTTCTTCATTTGCCCTCTCTAACAATTCCTCAATTCTTCAATTATTTTGTATATTACTACCGTGTGTATCGTTGTGCAAGAGGCATCCTCCTGCCTGTCCCAAACGCCTTTGTCGTAACCTTGAGCCCCGGAGCCGCCTGTTTTCTCTTATACTCATTTCTATCAACCTTGTTGATAATATCTTTAACAAGTGACTCGTCATAACCCATCTCTATGATATCGCCAACGTCCTTTGATTCCTCAACGTAGGCTCTTAGTACTCCATCCAGAACATCATACGAAGGTAACGAATCCTGATCCTTTTGATTCGGACGCAATTCTGCTGACGGAGGTTTTTCGATAGTGTCAGCAGGAATAATCTCTTTTCTTCGATTGATATATTCAGCAAGACTGTAAACCATGGTCTTGGGAATATCAGATATGACTGCCAGACCTCCACACATATCACCATATAGAGTGCAATAGCCAACTGCAAGTTCTGACTTATTGCCGGTTGTCAGCACAAGATATCCGTGCTTATTTGAGATGGCCATCAAGATCTTACCCCTTATCCTCGCCTGAAGATTCTCTTCTGTAACATCAAATGGTAGCCCAGCAAATACACCGCTCAATGTTTTTGTGTATGCATTGTAAACAGATTTTATCGGTATTAGTTCGCATTTAATCCCAAGTCTTTTGGCCAGTACCATGGAGTCATCAACACTACCCTTGGATGAAAAAGTTGATGGCATTGTAACACCGAGCACCTTGTTCTTTCCAAGAGCTTTAACTGCGATTACTGCTGTAACGGCAGAATCTATTCCGCCGCTAAGACCAATTACGGCTTTTTTGAATCCACATTTTTTTACATAGTCCCGTGTACCCAGAACTAAGGCATTATAGACTGATTCAATATCACCCTCACCTGCTGCGTATCGCGTCTCCTTCTTGGCCGATCTTGATTTATTCCCTCCTATGGTTAAGTCTGATCCCTTGAACTCAACCATGAGTAACTCTTCTTTAAAACCTGAAGCCCGACCTACGACAATCCCCTCTTTATTAATTACCAGGCTGTTTCCATCAAATACCAGATCATCATTACCTCCAATCTGGTTCACAAAAACAATTGGCACTTTATTCCTCTTTGCATGACCTGTCAACATCTTCAGACGTACATCCTGCTTGCCAATAGTAAAAGGTGACGCAGAAATATTTATAATTATCTCTGCACCCTGCCTTACCATACATTCAACAGGATCTTTATGATGAATCGTTCCCGGCCATACCACATCAGCCCCCCAGACATCCTCACAGATCGAAATACCAAATTTCCTGCCTGATATTTTTGCTATTGAAATGTCATGTGTCGGTTCAAAGTACCTATCCTCATCAAATACGTCATAGGTTGGCAGCAAAGACTTGTAATGTCTGGAAACAATTTTCCTGTTTTTTATATGTGCAGCAGCGTTATATAAAGCTTTACCACGCTGTGCCACATTTCTATCAACAAAACCTACAATAGCTGAAATACCTGTAACACTATTCTTTACCTCTTCCAGCGCTTTTAGATTACTGTCCACAAATCCGGAAAGTTCCAGCAAATCCTTAGGCGGGTAACCAACAACGCTCATTTCCGGAAATATAACCAGATCAGCCCCCTTCTCCCTGGCGGTATTTATAGACTTACAGATCTTTCCTACATTTTGCTTAAATGCACCTATAGTTGGATTTATTTGAGCCAGGCAGATCTTCATAAATTGGTTCCCGAGTATTTAGTATATAGACAAACATAAATATTCATTCTACAGCATTCTCAAATGTCCTGCATTTACCAACATACAACGTCATAACTTGACAAATATACATAATTTATAAGCATTTAATAGTACAATTCGACACATTAATCAATAAAATTTGACAATTATTGTATAAACTTGATATTATGCAGTTACCAAAAATGAATAATACAAAGATTGATCAAAAACTAGTTGATAGGTTAGAAAAAATAGCAGATCCGGGCGAATTGATGGCGGAGTTATTTCGCATATTTGGAGATCGCGCTGCGATTGGTACAAGTGGACAATGGACTGGAGTAGCCTTAATAGACATGGTAATTCATGCTGGCATTTCAAGCCCCCGTGTTTACACCGTGGATACTCTACGCCTCTTTCCAGAGACATATGATCTCTTCCGCGAGTTGGAGAAAAAATACAACATCAAAGTAGAGAAAGCTCCACCTGATTTTGATGCGGTCAACAAGATGGTACGCGAACATGGAGAAATGATCTTTTTTGATAGCAAGGCAAAACAAGAGCATTGCTGTAAGATACGCAAGGTGGACCCAAATAATAAAATACTTGATACCCTTGATGTCTGGATTACAGGATTACGGGCAGATCAATCTGACGCCAGATCTCAAATTAAACGATTAGATATTATCCAGCACACACAACAGGACGGAAAAGAGCGTCCCCTGCTCAAAGTAACGCCATTGATTGCATGGACGGAAGAGCAGGTTAAGGAATACGCCAGGACGAATAATGTGCCTGTACATAAACTGCTTGAAATGGAAAGGGATGGGTGGCATTACGCCTCGCTCGGATGCATTATCTGCACTACACCCGTAAATTCTCATGAAACACGCCGTGCGGGACGCTGGCGATGGTTTAACCAACAACTTAACGACGACCATAAAGAGTGCGGCATACACATCACCGACACAAAAAAGATTACCTGACCACACAATCAACTATAGCTAGGCCTGGCACTCTTCTTGAAAAAGCTCCTGTTCTAAAGCGTGATCACTGTCGCTTTGTTCAATACCGAAAACTTTATCAACGAGTTCACTCATAATGGATTCTGTATCTTCTTTTTGAAGGCCTAAAACATCGAGAGTGTTCTCTTCGAATACGTACATAAGACCGTCGCTGCCAAGTCCAATTCCAAGCATACAACTAATGGCATCCGCAAGGTGCACAATATAAGTTAATTTTTTATCTATCTTTGCTTTATCCGGACGGTGATGGTATTGCACTGCCTCTACAAGTACTGGCGGAAGATTCCATTTTTTTATAATTTTCCCACCGATTTTACAATGATCAAAACCAAGAACCTCTTGTTCTGCTCTATCAAATGGCATTCTCTTGTTCTTCGCCTTTTCAATTATTTGGACAAATTGATCTTCAGCAAAATGGCTCAACATGATCTTGCCAATATCAAGTAACAGTCCTGCTATGTACGCTTCCTCAGACGCCTTAAATCCAATACGCTTTGCAATTATTCTCGCACACGTTGCGCACCCTATCGAATGCTGCCATAACATCCCCTCTTCAAGAGCATACGCAGGTACTTCGTTATTTAACATTTCCTGGGTGGAAGAAGTTAATGCAATACTTTTAACTGTGTCTAGACCGAGACAGACTATTGCGTGAGATATTGTAGATATCTTCCTGGAGAAACCATAAAAAGGCGAGTTTGCAAGTTTAAGCATATTTGTTGTCAATTTTGGATCACGTTCACACACTTTCGTCAGATCGTTAGCAGAAGATTTAGCACTTTTTGTAAGTTCAAGTATTTGTGTAATGCTTTGCGGCAAAGGTGGCATACATTTTACTTTGATTAACAATCTTGCAAGAGTAATTTTACTCATAATTTACACCTCAACTATTATTTTTAATTTAAAAAACATCCAGCGTAAAAACTAAACTATTACCGGCTTAATTTAGCAACTATTATGCCATTTTATTGTTTATTGACTTGTATACTTTTATGTCATTGCAAAAGGTATAGTTAAACCAATAGCAAACCTCAAAAGTCTGCAGCACTTCTATTCGCCGTGTCCCATAGTGAGACATATATTAATTATTCAAGGGAATAATGTTCCATTATAAAACAGGATAGAAAATGCTGAATCAATCAATGATAATCAGAAATCATAGGAGGAGATGAATACAAAATGTAACTCCAAACCTTCATGCATGAAAGCCAGAACTACTTTGGTTCATTTAGTTTTGTGAGCAATGTTATATCTATCTGGTTATAAATTTTTTTATTGACGACTGAAAAATCATACGCGACAATAGCCAAATTAGAAAAGACAGAAGCGGATATTTTGAATTTATCCTAGTAAGAACAGGAGACAGTCATGGCCGAAAACAATCGCAATCTTGCACTTGCCTGGTACCGAGAGGATCAATGGCAACTTCTTTTAGATTATTCTACAGATTCGGATAAACTGGATCGCACATATCAAGGATGGCTGGAGCACGCTGAAGAGAAAGTGAATGAAATGGGCAAGGATGGGGTTAATATCGTAAAGATAGATATCAACATAGAAGAGATGAAAAAATGGTGCGAAAGACATGATAAGCAGATAGATGGTCATACCCGAAGCGAATATGCCGTGTTCCTGGCTCAGAATAATTTAAACATCTTACAATAGACATCACTATTTATCTACCTTCTCTGAAGGCCAGTAATAAGCATCCGGAGTATTCCTGACACCAAAGATAGCTGTTCCAACACGCACCATATTAGCTCCTTCTTCGATGGCAATGTGGTAATCTCCAGACATCCCCATAGAGAGATACTTCATTTCCACTCCATCAATACCCTCTTTTATAACAGAATCATATATTCCTTTTAATAATTTGAAACACTTTCGCACCTTCACTTCATCATCCGTAAAGAGTCCAATAGTCATTAGCCCGCGGATTTTTAGAGTATCGTATCGTGACGTTTCCCTAACCAGAGAGATAGCATCCTCCGGAGAGACTCCATATTTGCTCTCTTCGTAAGAAGTATTAACCTGGATCAATACATCCATTGAACGGCCTTCACTCGCAAGACGTTTATCTAATTTCTCAACCAGACTCATCCTGTCCACGGAGTGAATCATGTCCGCAAATTTCAATACGTCTTTCACTTTATTGGTCTGCAAATGCCCGATAAAATGCCACGACGCATCCTCGTCTTTCAACACCTCATATTTTTTCAGGGCCTCCTGGATCTTGTTTTCCGCAATAACATGACCACCATTTCTAACGGCCTCTCGTATCCGTTCTGCATCAACAGTCTTTGTGGCCATAACCAACGTAATATCTTCCGGCTTCTTACCAGCCTTTAAAGCAGCATCAGCAATTTTCTGATTTACTTTTTCTAAATTCTCCTTGATTGACATAACCTCTCCAATTTATTGTTAAATATAGGGGCACGATATACCGCACTCCTACGCCGTTCCCATAGATTCTTCTTGTTTATCATCAATAAAGTTAGATCTCACCAACGCCAAAAAACAAGCTGACGAGATACCTGCTGAACCAAATATCATACACATCACCATGATCTGATACCTCGCGGCTATAAACGGTGAGACCCCTGATAAAATCTGTCCTGTCATCATCCCGGGCAGAGAAACCAACCCAACCGCAAACAGAGAATTTGTAATAGGTATAAGAGACGCACGAAGTGCAATGACACGTGCCTTTTCATACGGCACGTCCCTTTCAACTTCAGCATTCAACCTCTCTACCGCAATACTGACACTATTCATAGCACTCGCAAAGATCATCCCTGCAAGTGGAACAGCATAGCTCGGCAGATACCACGGCTGCAGATTGAGGACGCCTTGCGTTATAAGCAGTAAAATCATACCCCCACCAACGGAGATAGAACAAAATGATTTCAAATACAAAACCCTGCGAGGGATTTTTACCGTTCGTAATGCGATCCAACTCGATGTGAAAAGCATAACAGTCAGAACACCGACAACGATCAGATAACTATCAGATTTGAAAATAAAGATTAAAAAATATCCAATCAGCAGAAGCTGAATGAGCATCCGGAAAATAGCGTAAAGCGAGTTTCCAAAACCAAGCCCCCATTTCCAAAGGATCCCGACAACTGCAATAGCCGGAATGAAAGCCAAAATTAGATTTACAAACGGAATTGTGTGGACTGAATTATTCATAATTGATTTATGGAATTATATTTATACCATGAAACTCCAGATTAAGCCATATTTTAATGACGTTTCTGAGTGGTACAATGCATCACCCCACTATGAATCCTTGCTCTTTTTAGTCTTCTCTCTAACCTGTCTCAATCTCTTGCTGATCGTTACAGAATATTCAGTTGTAGAATCCAAATCTTTGAGCTTTTCCGGCAGCTGAGAAATATTTTTTGCTGCTGTTTTCTGTATTTGTTGAACAGTTGGAACCTTACACACAAGCTTACCCTTTTTCATAACCGGCAACAGGAGTTCATTCGCATCAAACTCCTCATCTACCAGTCCGATTATATCTTTTTTAAACAATTGTTTCTTATCAAGAAAGCGATAAACCTGTTTCTTTGACGGACAGGTAGACTTATCTTTACTGAATTTCATCTTTGGCATTAGCTTTTCTTCTATCTCCTGCTCGACCAGTTTATAGACACCACCAAGGGCAGGTACATCTTTTGAGGTAACCATTTCAGTACCAACACCGAAAGAGTCAATGCGTGCTCCTTTAGCGAGCATTTGGGAGATCTTATACTCATTCAGATCACCGCTTGCCGTAATCTTTACCTGTTCAAGGCCGGCATCATCCAGAATCTTCCTTACTCTTTTACTTAAAAGCGTAATGTTACCACTGTCAAGCCTGACTCCTTTTAACTTTTTACCGATCTTTGTGGCCAATTTCGCTCCCTTGATCGTATCGTAGGTATCAATTAATAGAATCGTGTTATCTGGAAAAACCTTATTAAAATCTTGAAACGATTCATATTCGTCATCGTAGGCCATAACCCATGAATGTGCGATGGTGCCGATGGGAGGTATCCCCAACTCGTAGGCCGCAAGAACATTGGAGGTGCCAACGCAGCCACCGATAAAGCACGCCCTCGCCGCCAGCACCCCTGCCTGAGGACCGTGCGCACGTCTTGTCCCGAAATCTATCACCCCCCTGCCGTCAGCGGCGTGGACTACTCTTGAAGCCTTGGAGGCGATAAGTGTCTGATAATTTATCATTGAGAGAAGATATGTCTCAATGATCTGTGCCTCAATCATTGAGGCAGTTACTCTTATAATGGGTTCATTCGCAAAGACCACAGTGCCTTCCGGGACTGCATAGACATCTCCACTGAAATGAAAACCCTTGAGATAATCAAAAAACTCTCTGCTCACATTTTTGAAAATTGAAAGATTCTTCAGGTATTTCAAATACTCAGCCGTAAATCTCATGTTCCTGAGGTAATAGATGACCTGTTCCAGACCAGCAGCAATGAGGTACGAACGTCTTACAGGTAAGCATCTGACAAATAGTTCAAAAGTTGATTTATGGTTCATCCCACGTTCAAAATAACCGGCAACCATGGTAAGCTGATAGAGGTCAGTGGCCATACATATGTTTTCATCATTTAAGAAAAGTGATTCAGACGTTCCTGTATTATTCTTCATATTCTTTATTTTTTGGAGTACTGTGGCCACCTGCCAATCGTCATGCAGGCACGATCCACTCCTTATTTTGTGGCCAATGTGGTTAATTTTTATAGCTTATTGTAAAAACATTGTAAACCTGTTTTTTGTACTATACTAATTAAAGAATATTTATATAGCTCTATGTGCGATTATAAGAAAAAACATATCTCAAATTCTTCAAGATTTAAAATTCTGCATATTGACACATATGTCCGTATCGTATATGCTCTAGTGTCATCTTTTTAATATATAAAATTACATAATTACATAAATGCTTAAATCTGAAGACTTTGCGCAAGCATTAATAGACAGCGGTTACGATTTCTTCACTGGTGTCCCCTGTTCTATTATTGGCAATCTTATTACAACTCTTACGGACAGGTCTGACATTACCTATATACCTGCGGTAAGAGAGGATGCTGCAGTCGGAGTTGCAAGCGGAGCATATATGGCAGGTAAGATACCCGTAGTCTTGATGCAAAACTCCGGAATTGGCCAATGTTTAAATACACTTACTTCCCTGAACCTCATTTACAAGCTCCCCTGCTTATTAATTGTCACGTGGCGTGGCTTTGAGGGTAAGGACGCACCCGAACATCTGGTGATGGGCAGGACATGCAATAAACTCCTCGATACGGTTGGCATCCCGCACCATAGCTTTAATCATGACAATATTAAATCTCTCATAAATATGTCATATAGGCTGGTCACAGAGAACAGAGAACCTCTGGTCCTTTTCTTAAAAAAAGGGATAATTGAATGAATTACAGAGAGGCAATAACTACAATATCAGAGCTGCTGGACGATCAGGTGGTTATCTGTGCAAACGGTTTAATAAGCAGAGAGACCTTCACAATAAAAGACAGGACTGAAAACTTTTACATGATTGGGTCTATGGGAATGGCCTCATCAATAGGATTGGGAGTTGCATTAAATAAGCCTTCAAAAAAGATAATAATCCTGGAAGGTGATGGCAATCTGTTGATGAATCTTGGATCACTACCAATGGCAGGCTCTCTCCAACCAGAAAATCTTTTACATATCGTACTTGATAACGAAGTATACGCGTCAACAGGTAATCAGCCAACTATTTCTAACACTATAGAGCTGGAAGAGATAGCAAAGTCAGCCAGATATGCTTACGTAAAAAAAGTATCAACAAATGAGGATCTAAAGAGAGAGATGACACATACACTGGAAAAGGAGGGTCCTTCTTTCATTCTGGTAAAAATATCTGATACCACAGAACAGGTAGGAATCGGCAGAGTAACCCACAGCCCGGAACAAATCAAAGAGAGATTTATGTCAGCAATAAATAAATAGCAATGTGGGCACTTCCCACCAGAAATACTTAAAAGAACAATCAAGAGGAAACAACTAATTTGAAAAAAATTATTCTACTAAACCCCGGACCGGTGTGTACTTCAGAGAGGGTCAGAAACTCGCTTCTGAAAGGTGATATGTGTCACCGTGAGAGTGAGTTTTCCACAATACTAACCAATACACGAAAAAAAATCCTACAGGCCTTTGCACCAAACGGAGATTACACAACTGCAATCATTACCGGCTCAGGCACTGCTTCTCTGGAAGCAGGTATCTGCTCTTCGCTGAGTGATGACAAAAAGATTTTAATCATAAACAATGGTGTTTATGGAGAAAGAATATCACGTATTGCATCCGCATATAGATTCAAAAAAGTTGAACTAAAATACGACTGGTGTGAGAGACCTGACATAAAAGAGATTGAAGACACCATCTCAAAAGACCCGGATATTGAAGTAGTTGCAATGGTACACCATGAGACTACTACCGGCTTAATAAATCCAATCCACGAAGTTGGCGCCATTACTAAAAAGCATGGAAGGACTTTCTTCCTGGATTCTGTCAGTGGCCTTGGTGGCGAAGAGATAGACCTGGCTAATGACAACGTCGACATATGTATCTGTACCGCAAATAAATGCATTCAGGGCCTGCCAGGATTATCATTTCTCCTACTGAAACAAAACGAAGTGAAGAGGATGAGGAATATACAGCCTCGATCTCTCTACTTGAACGTTATCTCCCAACTGGATGAACAGGAACAAAAAGGAGAATGCCCATTTACGCCGTCGGTACACACGTTCTATTCCTTTGAAGAGGCGCTGGACGAATTGCTGGAAGAGGGTGTACAGGGCAGACTCGACCGGTACAAAAAAGCATCATCATATTTAAGGAAGGAATTCAAGAGGCTCAACCTGGAGCTGCTTCTACCTGAAGGTCACCTCTCCAATACGATCACAGCATTATACCTGCCACAGAACATGACTTATGCCCACCTGCATGACAGTTTAAAGGAGAGAGGCTTCGTCATTTACGCCGGTCAGGGAGAATTAAATAAGAAGATTTTCAGGATTGCGAATATGGGAGAGTTAACCATGGATGATCTTGAATCATTAATTGCTAATTTACAAGAAGTTCTATCTGAATAATTGAGGTAATACTACAATGAAAGTCATTATGTTAGCAGCGGGTGTTGGAAAGAGAATGTCAGCAGTAACAGACATAATACCCAAATGCCTTATTAAAATTGGTGATAAAACACTCCTTGAGAGGCACCTTGAGATAATTTCTCTTCTTGGCATCAAGGATATCGTTTTTGTTGTCGGCCATTTCAAAGAGAAAATAGAAGAAGTTGTTGAGAAGAATAACAACGGATTTAATATTAAATATATAGAAAACCCGCAGTACACAAAAGGCAGTATTCTATCACTTTGGTATGCCAGAGATGAATTGAACGATGATGTGTTGATTATGGATGCGGATGTATTGTATCACGATAGACTGCTATTAAAACTGGCTGAATCCAGAAACCAGAATTGTTTCCTACTCGATAAATCCAGTGAATATGCAGGCGAGGAGATGATGTTGTTTGTAAAAGAAGATAAAGTAGTAGGAATCTCGAAGGTTCACTCTTATGATTGCGATTTTAAGGGAGAGGGGGTTGGCTTCTTTAAACTTGCATCAAGTGACTGTCACAAGCTCAAAAATATACTTGAAGAGTTTGAGCAGGCAGGAAAGGTTAATGTGGAGTATGAAGACACATTACACGAGCTACTTTCACAATGCACAGCCGGCTTTGAAAGTGTGGATGATTTACCATGGATAGAAATTGATTTTGAAGAGGACATAGAAAGGGCCGGAAGAGAAATTCTGCCAAAGATAGAACAATGCAAATAGAAGTTGATGAAAAAAGTGACCAATCTGTAATCTCCCATTCAGACAGCCCTATAATTGACAGATACATAATCCGCAAAATATCCGGGTTTATCACCGGGCTTCTCGTAAAGACTCCCGTCACGCCTAACCAGGTAACAATCATAAGCCTGATACTGGGTATTGCATCTGCTGCTTTCTTTTCCCACGGAGCACATACATATACCATAATTGCCGGTCTATTTTATTTCATTTCAACTGTGTTTGACCAATGTGACGGAGAGGTGGCGCGGTATAAACAAATGACGTCTGACTTTGGCAAGACTTTCGATATAATAGTAGACTCCATAGTTAATGCTACAATCACGATTGGAATCACTATTGCAATCTACAAGACAAATGGTTCCGGACTCTCTATAATAGCTGGTTTGCTTGCAATGACAGGTATTGTAATCTCACTCCTCTTAACAACTTATTTTAGTCATGAAAACAATAACAATACCGGAACAAAGGAGATGCTGGACAGGCTTAACAATAAGGATTTTTTTTATATCATCATGCTCGCATCAGTGATTTTTAATCAGATGATATGGTTTCTCCTGATTATGGCAATTGGCACAAACATATACTGGATAGTCCATAAGATAGCCCATCGTAAAATTACATCCTGAATCCAGTGACTATTGATTGTGAATGGTATGAAAGTAATTGAATATCACGAGAGGACAAAACACTTTCCGAATCGTCCAGCAAATTCTGCAGGTTATCTCGATTGGGCAACAGAACCAAACCCATTTAGAAGCTATGAAGGAACAAGCCCAATCCAACTTCCTTTCTCAAATTCCGTCTCAGGTGCAGATTATTTCGATTTATTTATAAGGAATAATAATAAATTCCAGCCATTTTCTTTAACAAATATTGCCCGTCTTCTGGAACTGTCCATGGGACTTTCCGCTTGGAAATCGCACTCAGGAACCTCATGGGCACTCAGAATGAATCCCTCAAGCGGCAACCTGCATCCCACAGAAGCACATCTTGTCCTGTCTCCTATCCTGGAGAATAACAACTCCGGAGGGGTCTTTCATTACAACCCTCTATCCCATGTACTCGAACCAAGAGCAGTATTTGATGAACAGTTCTGGTTAAGATTAGAGAATCATTTTTGCCAAAAAGGGTTTCTAATTGCACTCACGAGTATATATTGGAGAGAATCCTGGAAATATGGAGAACGTGCGTTTCGCTACTGTAATCATGATATTGGACATGCGATGACCTGCCTGAGTACCTCAGCGAATCTCTTAGGGTGGAAAATAACCTATCTTAATTCCTTATCAACCAAAGACATTGAAAATATTCTTGGATTCCAAAAGACCAAGTGGAAGGAATTTGAGAGAGAAGAACCTGAGCTTCTACTCTTTGTGCATAAAAGCGATGAGAATCTTGACAGGAGATACATTCCTCCTGACATTATCAAATCATTTGAATCTCTTCATTTCAAAGGTGAGCCAAACCTGTTAAGCAAAGACCATGAGGACTGGTATGCTATTGATGAAGTCTCTTCGGAGACCGGCAAACTCGTGACAGAAGAAGAAACATATCATTACAAAGAGCATGAATACTTCGATAAAGAGATACCTGCAAGGTCTGGTGAAGGAATTATCCGCCAGAGAAGAAGCGCCCAAGCCTATGATGGAAAGACCACTATCACAAGAAATGATTTTTTTGCTATTTTAGACAAGACCATTCCCAGGGTTCACAGTGCTCCGTTTGATCTGGAATTGGGTGATATCGCTGTCCATCTCCTAATTTTTGTCCACAGAGTTGTTGGCCTGGATCCCGGACTTTATTTCCTGGTTCGTAACGAAGAAGACCTTGTAAGCATCAAGCAGAATTGCCATCCCTATTTTTTCTGGAAGGAGGTCCACGATGCACCCCACACACTTAACCTTTATCTTTTGCAAAAAGGAGATTTCAGGAAGGAGGCAACGTTCGCAAGCTGCCAACAGGGTATCGCTGGTGATGGAGCCTTTTCTGTAGGAATGATTGCGAAGTTTAAGGAAAACGTTGAAAACAACCCTTTCTTATATCGCCGACTCTTCTGGGAAACCGGAATGATTGGACAGGTACTTTATCTGGAGGCTGAAGCTCATTCAGTCAGAGGTACTGGAATCGGATGTTTTTTTGATGA
>JABGRF010000169.1 GCA_018648405.1 Candidatus Scalindua sp. | reverse complement strand
CCTGTCAAGCCGGAGGTCGCGAGTTCGAGTCTCGTCGGTCCCGCTAAGAGAAAATACCATTTGTCTCTGACGAAAAAACCCCGTTTCACGACGGGGTTTTTCTATTATTAGAAAGAGTCATTCTCAAACTATAATATTGCCAAGAATATCAAATCTTAATACCTAATATCCTTTAATACCTAAAAAGTGGACACGTTTATGGTGGACACACTTTCGACATGAATGTTTTTTTTCAATTCTTACTTATAATTATTACAAATTTTTCACTAACATTAGGAACATCTGATAGTTCATTAACAGAAGGTAGTGTATGAAAAAAAACAAATCAAATGATAACTCCAAAAAAATAGTAAAGATGGAAACATGCTCAACGGGGTGGTGGCACTTCCTTACACAAGAGGACATCGACAGGGAGCAATCACCGCTACAAGTGAAGCACAGAAAACTACGGAAAGCTACATGGGAGAGACTTTCAGCCGAAGATGGGAACTCTCAAAAATAAAGAATACGCCTGAATTTCAGGCAACACGTAGTCTCTTAGATATATTTAATCAGAAGGGGTTTTTCATTAACCCCGGCACAACAAAATCAGGTTTTGCTTTTAATGCCATGACATTACATGGGAGCATTTTTGTAAACACAGAAACCCAAGACTCGACTCACTCAATGTTGTTTTCTACTGGGCATGAATTAGTCCACAGATTACGGCAAGAACACCCCGATTTATACGATAAACTTTATGATGTTGTTGCAGAGGAAAGCAATAATCGTGATGGGATTTTAAGGAAGTATGCAGAAAGATATACAGAATTAAAAGGCAACAACGATAAAATCTTTGAGGAATTTGTCTCTGATGTCATGGGCGACGCTTTTAGGGATAAAGGCTTTTGGCAAAAGGTTTACACAAAATCGCCTGAATTATTCCAGAAATTAATAGATATTTTAGATAGTATTTTAAAACAATTACGTTTCAATGCGTCTGCTCACGGGATCCGTCATTTTATTAAAGATTTAGAGCGTGTTCACGAGGTTGCAAGTGATGTAATGGCAGAGTATGCCAAACGGCAGAATAAGGGCGTAGGCGGAGAGTTAGCCTTTCAAAAGAACCAAATTGAGCCAAATGCCATAGAAGAAGCAAAGTCTATTGAACTCATTAAAGACAAAGACGGCAATTTGCTTGCCCCGAATGGTGAGAAGTCTAATCTTGATGAGGAATTATGGCAAATTGTTAGAACGCCTACCTTTAAGAAATGGTTTGGGGATTGGGAGAAAGGACAACAAAAAGCCTTTTTAGATGGGGATCCGATTATTTCATTGAAGGGTGATGAGTTTCAAAAAATTGATGGAGAGTCTATTGTTCCAAGAGTGGCTAAATGGTATATGGAAGAATATGGAGGGAAGGTAACGAATAATACTATCGGAGAAGTCTTATTGGAAGAAAGGGGAGTAAAAGATTCATTAAGCCATGGATTAAGGAGAAAAAAAGCTGTTGCGTTCAAAGCAGTTCCAAGTATAATTAAAAATGGTGAAATAATCTCATCAAGAATTAATAATGATAGAAATAAAACGGATAGATATTTAATATCTGCACCCATTGAAATTGGAGGAGAAAAATACATATCGGTCGTTGTTGTCTTAAAGGATAAAAACACACAACGGTTTTACTTGCATGATGTTATACTAAAAAAACAGCTCCAAGCATCCTTAAAGACCGGTGCATTGACGAGTATTTCTACTCCGCAAACCGGAGATGCCGAAGCTGTTTCTTACGTAAAGTTACTGCAAAACATCTTATCCTTTCAAGGCAATTCTTCCAAAGTCGTAGATGCCAACGGTGAGCCGTTGGTGGTGTATCATGGAACACCAAGTTCATCAGATATTGAAATGTTCAAATTTGACCCAAAAGATACGGGCGAAGACGCAAGCGGTATTGGCTTCTATCTCACTTCGTCGCCATCAGAGGCGAGCGGATATGCAAAAGATAGACCCAGCCCGCAGAAACAAGGAGATAAAGAGTCCCCCGGCGTGTTGCCTTTATTTGTGAGGATTAATGACCCGATTAAGTTAGACATCAACAATCAGACCCTTAATGATCTTAAAATCACAACGGAGCAGGCATATCAACTAATAAAAAAATCACCTGACATTTATGATTATGACGATACTCCTTTATGGAATTTCATGGACTTAAACGGATATGATAAAATAGAAGATTGGATGATTCGTGAGATTGCTGATGGTTATAAAGACCATTATTGGGCGATTTATGGGGATTTTTACTCACAAGAACAGGGAGCGTTTACAACGGCGATATTAGATGTTCTTGGTTATGATGGGGTCGTTAAAGAAATTGAAGGGCGCAATCACTATGTAGCCTTTGAACCCACCCAAATAAAATCCATCTTCAATAAGGGGGGCTTTTCTCTTACAGACGATAGAATCTTAGAACAAAAGAAGACCCCTACCCCTACCTTCTTTTCCCAAGCCCAACGAGTTGTAGGCGATAAATTCCCAAATAAGATGGCATCCATGAGCCTTGTGAATTGGTTAAAGAAGAA
>JABGRF010000063.1 GCA_018648405.1 Candidatus Scalindua sp. | reverse complement strand
ATTGTCTTAATGTCCTGTTCGATCTTTTCAGGAGTATCAGCAGGAAAGCCGAGTATATAACCGGCTACAGTAACAACTCGTGCGTTACGCCAGGCTTGAAACATCCTTCGGTATTCAGTGATTTTATTTTGTCGTTTATTTACTGCCTGCAGATTTTCGGGGTTAATACTTTCCAGTCCAATGAATACTCTTCTACATCCAGCCCTGGCAGCCTTAGAGACAAAATCTTTAATTTTGTGGGCAAGCGAGTCGATTTGCATAGTAAACTTTACATGTTTGAACCCCTGATTCTCGCGAAGGTTGATCAACCTATCAAAAATAGCTTCCCAGTTTTTGTTTCGGGCAAAGTTATCATCAGTAAGAAAAAAATCGTTGATACCATTAGATATATTGGAACGGATCATTTTTTCCACGTCGTCAGGATCACGGTAACGTGATTTACGTCCCTGTACGTTGATGACAGTACAGAAACTGCAAAGAAAAGAGCATCCGCGTCCGGCGTCAAAGGAACCAATCTTGCTGACAAATCTTTCGGCAACACTTGCCGGCATTATCGGCATTGGCTGGCCTTCCAGACCTGGCAGGTCATCCAGGTGGTTGTAAATAGGTTTTAGTTTCTCTTGATAGGCATCGTTGAAAACCTCTACGAGACGTTCTTCCTCTGCCTCACCCGCAAACAGTGCAATACCTTTTTCCGTTGCGTCTTTAAGCTCTTCAGGGAGCTCAGATAACATAGCGATACAGCCGCTTACATGGAATCCTCCAATTGCAACTTGAATATTTTCATCACAGAACAGTCTGGCAATATCCATGGTTCTAGGAAATTGATTTGACTGAACCCCTACGAAAAAGACTATTCCTCGCTTGTCATTATTCTTGAACCTGCTAATAATGTCATCAACGGGTATAACGATATTCATTTCGTCATAAGCGTTGATGACAAACTCGACATCATCGCCAAGGACACTCTTTTCTGATGCGTCTTGCGACAATGCATTTATGCAGGCAAGTGTGTTAGACGGGATCCAGGATTTACGCCATTGGATAACATATCCATCATCGTCGTAATGGGATGGTTTGATCAATTCGACGAAAAACTTTGTTTTAGTATTATTACTCATGAAGATTTTTTTCTGCGATGTCCTGTTGCGACTTTATTTATTGCGTTCAAATATGCTTTTGCACTTGCTTCAATTGTATCTGTACTCACGGCACGGCCCCTATAGGTATTGCCTTCAACCTCAACATCTACGCTTGCTTCTCCCAGGGCATCTTTTCCACTGGTTACCGCTCTGATGCTATAATCGAGAAGTGTGCCTTTAATCCCGGTTAATAGATCGACTGCATTAAAAATGGCGTCAATTGGTCCGTCGCCTTTGGTTGAATCGGCTACGATCTTGTCCTTTCCGACACGAAGTCTTATACTGGCTGTCGGCACCGGACCGCAATTTATACTTAAACTTTCAAGTTCGTAAATATGCGGTACTTCAGATTTTTCACTCCGTATTAGCGCTTCAATATCCTGGTCATAGATTTCCTTCTTCTTGTCGGCCAGGAGTTTAAATTGACTGAATGTGTGTTCTAACTCTTCATCAGGCAGTTCATAGCCCAAAGATTTTACACGTTTCTTGAACGCATGTCTGCCAGAAAGCTTACCAAGAACAATATTGGTTCTGGACAGTCCGACGTCTTCCGGCTTCATGATCTCGTATGTAGAACTCTCTTTTAAAACTCCGTCCTGATGTACGCCTGATTCATGCGCAAAAGCATTCTCACCTACTATTGCCTTATTTCTCTGTACGCGCAGTCCTGTCAGGCCACTGACAATCTTACTTGTTGCCATTATCTCCTTTGTTTTGATTCCAGTAGTGTGTTTGAAGAAATCTTTTCTTGTCTTAAGCGCCATAACAATCTCTTCAAGAGAAGCATTACCAGCTCTCTCTCCGATTCCGTTTATCGTGCATTCAACCTGTGTAGCGCCAGCCTTTACGGCTGCAAGTGAATTAGCGACTGCAAGACCGAGGTCATTGTGGCAGTGGACACTAATAACGGCATCATTGATGTTTTTTACATTGTCCCTAAGATTTTTTATTATTGCTGCATAATGTTCCGGTACTGCATATCCTACTGTGTCGGGAATATTTACTGTTGTTGCTCCAGCAGCTATTACGGCTTCTACAACCTCTACCAGAAAATCAGGTTCAGTTCTTGACGCATCTTCCGGAGAAAATTCCACATCATCAACATACTTTTTAGCGCGTTTTACACCTTTCACGGCAGTTTTAATGATCTCTTCTTTTGCCTTAACCAGTTTGAATTTGCGATGGATTGCAGATGTGGCGAGAAACACATGGATCCTGGGCGATTTGGCAGATTTAAGTGCCTTTGCCGCACAGTCGATATCTTTGTCAACTGCCCGTGCAAGCGCGCAAACAGTGACATCCCTTATCTCCTTTGCAATAGCGCTTACTGACTTGAAGTCGCCCTCTGATGTTATAGGGAACCCGGCTTCCATCACATCAATATTCAGAGTAGAGAGTTGTCTCGCTATCTGTAGCTTTTCCTTGTT